>NZ_JAFLQW010000426.1 GCF_017313335.1 Phormidium pseudopriestleyi FRX01
AGGCGAACCCAATTACAAACCGGATTATTGGGGAAATCTTATCGATTAGCAGCGATCGCCAGCGTCTGGAATATATGCAACAAAACTATTGGCAGTTAGAGGCATTTCTCTCTCTCATCACTCAATACTTTCCCCAGGATGCCCCTGCGAAACAAGCGGGGTTGGATTTGGTGTTGCGGCGCAAGGGGTTGGCGACGGAGGCGGGGTTATTGATGAGAACCCTGATTCTATCCGGACGGTACTCTCACCTCAAATCTGAATTGGAGAAACTCGGACAATTAATTCAGCAAGTGGGTGCTTTTACGTTGAAAGTACCGTCACAACCCGCACAATACTCCGCTTATCAGCAACAATTGGCCCGGTTTAAGCAAGAACAAGAGGATGTGGAACGATCGCTGAGTCGTCAAATTCCCGAAATGAATCTGCAATCTCAATTAGATTCTGCCAGTCGTGAGGCGATCGCTCAATGCCTGCCGGAAGGTGCAACTCTGGTGGAGTTTGTGCGGGTGAAGGTCTGTAATTTCCATGCAGTGAGAGCGAATGGAGATAAACTATGGTTTCCGGCGCGGTATCTGGCGTTTGTGTTGTCCTCCGGGGAGTCTGATTCGGTGGAAATGATTGATTTAGGGGAGGCGGAGGAAATCGATCGCCTCTGTCGGATATTCCGTCAGTCGGTTTCGGGAGAGGAACAGTCTAACTCGGATCGGGATATTGCTTTGCCCACCTCGAAGGCCAAAACCCCCGTGGAGGAAGCACCTAGCCCGGTCCTCCCCCTCATCTACACCACCCCGGAAGGGCAGGATTTGTATCAAAAACTGATTGCCCCCCTGAAACCCTATCTGCAACCTCACCAAACCCTATATATTGCTCCCGATGGGGAGTTGAACACCCTACCGTTTGGGATTTTATCCGAGAATGGTTCAGCATATTTGATGGCAGAATATGCGTTGCGGTATGTGAATGTGGGACGGGATTTGCTGCGCTTCCAGGTCCAGATTCCGGTGCAATATACAGAATCTTTGGTCATTGCCAATCCGGATTATAATTTACAGGGGGATGATGTGGCGAGTCCCCCTGGCAATGATGAAGTGCGATCGCTCTCTCGGGAGTTGGGACGCGGTTCGGGGGACGCATTCGAACCGTTGCCAGGGACGCAAATTGAGGGCAGTCGCATTGCCAAATTGTTGGGGGTTCCTGTATATACCCAGGCGCAAGCGGTGAAGTCGTTGCTGTCTCGATGCCACTCCCCGGAAATTGTCCATATTGCCACCCACGGCTATTTTCTACCCATTGACCAAACTCCCCCGGATGTCAGGGGTTTTGGGGGTTTGCCGACCATTGAGATGGTGGGAGTCGAATCCGATGGAATGGCGATGCAACAGGGGAGACGCTTACATTTACAGGGATTACAGGACCCGATGAGGCGATCGGGGTTGGCGTTTGCTGGGGCGAATACGGTGTTGCAAGAACGGTTGTTGCCGGGAGATGCGGAGGATGGGTTGTTGACGGCACAAAATACCGTTAAGGTGGATTTGACGGGGACGCGGTTGGTGGTGATGTCTGCTTGTGATACGGCGTTGGGAGATCAGTCCATTGGCGAGGGGGTACTGGGTTTACGGCGATCGTTCATTCTGGCGGGTGCAGAAACGGTGGTGATGAGTCTGTGGAAGGTTCCCGATGTGCCAACGGCGATTTTAATGGAACGATTTTATCACAATTTGTTCGAGACGGATTTGGGTCGCACTGTGGCATTGGAGGAGGCACAAGAGTATCTCAAAACTATCCAAGTTTCACAATTGCGGCAGGAGTGGTTAACTCCGGAGGCGATCGAGCAAGTTGAACAAGTGAGTTATGACAGTGCACAAGAGTTACAGGAATTAACCACAAAACCGGATGATTTTATGCCCTTTACAGGAACAAAATATTGGGCGGCATTTGTTTGTATTGGGAATCCGAGTCCCTTTCCTAAATCCACATCCCTTTCCCTACCTCTGAACCCAATTTAAGTGGGATGTTTGTACGGTTTGTGTCCCGAATCCCGTTGTTTTTCCTGTAGAATCCTCCACCTCGAATCCGTGAGGAAGGGTCGGTTCAGAATAATGCTACACTCAGAGATTAATCACTGGGAGCAAAATGTGGCAAACTCAGGAGAACCGATTGGCATTCAAGTCTCTAAACCGGATGGCAAACACCCATGCAGCACGACTTTCTTGAAAACAACCCGGTAGCGTCCCTGCTGACCAAGGTGTTCAAGTCCCCCCTCTCTCGCGATGCCTCCCACAATGCTGAATATGAGGCATGGCGGGACCGTTTCATGCGGAAGCGTCTGGATGTGGGATTGTGGATTGGATTGATGGCTTTTTTGAGTTCCAGTCTGCTGCAAGTGAGCAATTGGTTCTTCCGTCCAGAGGAATTTCAGGCGGCATGGTTGCGATCGCAGGTGAGCATCGAACTCAGTTTACTGTTATGCCTCTTACTTCAGCATAGCAAATTAGGTCGCCGCTATCCCAGTTTAGTCTTTCTTGCCTTTTATTGGTCGGTGACGATTGTTTCCCAAGTTCAGGGTACTTTGTCCGGAGTTGCTAAACCGGATATCTTAGTTTGGACAATTATGTTTTTTGGTCAAGCAACATTTACTCCGGTGCGTTGGTATCTCCATCTGATGGCTCAATTAGGAGTATTTTTGTACTATCTGGGGGTGAATTCTGCATTCGGCGTAACCTTAAGTACCCCAAGCAATTGGTTGACCCCTTCCGTGATTATCTTGTATTTTTTCTGGGTTTGTTTTATTGGTACGTTGTCAGTTTATTTATATGAACAATTACAAAAGGCTGAATTTAAAGCCCGGTGGGATTTAGAGGATGCTTATGCTCAACTAGAGGAAGAACAAAAACTATCAGAGAGTTTATTACTGAATGTTTTACCCCACTCGATCGCCACTCGGTTGAAACAAAATCCCAAAAATTTGGCGGATAGTTATACCAATGTTTCAGTTTTGTTTGCGGATATTGTCGGGTTTACGGAACTTTCTTCCCATATTTCTCCTTGGGAGTTAGTGGAATTGCTCAATCAAATTTTTTCAGCTTTTGATGCCTTGGCGGAGTTGCATCAGTTGGAGAAGATTAAAACCATTGGTGATGCCTATATGGTAGTTTCTGGACTGCCAGAACCTCGGGATGATCATGCTCAAGCGATCGCAAATATGGCCTTGGATATGCAGCGGGCGATCGCCACTTTTAATGACAAAACTGGGCAGAATTTTCGCATCCGCATTGGCATCGCCACGGGTCCGGTGATTGCCGGGGTAATTGGCATTAAAAAATTTATTTATGATTTGTGGGGAGATACGGTTAATCTGGCCTCTCGCATGGAATCTCATGGGATTCCCGGGGCGATTCAAGTGACTCGGGAAACCTATCTCTTCCTGAAAGATGAGTATTTGTTTCAGGAACGGGGGAAGGTTTTTATTAAGGGCAAAGGAGAAATGACGACCTATTTATTGATGGAGAAAAACCGTAACCCTTCCCATTCTTAGTTATTCCAGAGTTGGGGGATTTATCCCAATTATTAAGTCTTCCAAAGTTGTCCTACGACTTCTATCAAATGTCTGGGGTCAATGGGTTTGGGAATATGCATCTGAAATCCGGCAGCGAGGGCGAGAATGCGGTCTTCGGTGCGAGTATAAGCGGTGAGGGCGGCAGCGGGAATGTTTCCGCCTTGTTCTGGGGGTAAGGTGCGGATTTGGCGAATTAAGGTATAGCCATCTTCTCCAGGCATTCCAATATCACTCAGGAGAATGTGAGGTTGCATTTCTTGGAGGAGGGCGATCGCCTCAGCGGTAGAAGCAGCGGCAAATACCTTGACACCATACTGTTCTAAGGCGGCGATTAAAAACTCCCGAGTGTCGAATTCATCATCCACAACCAAGATTTTTAACCCCGAGAGTTCCGAGGTTGACCGATCGCACTCAATGGATGAAGACTCAAAACAGGGGTCGGCGATCGCATCGTTGGTATCTTGTAAGCAGAGAAATTGCACCACAAAGGTGGAACCCTTTCCAAGTCCGGGACTATCGGCAAAAATATGGCCGCCATGCAGTTCGACGAGGTTACGAACGATCGCCAACCCGAGTCCTAATCCCCCATGCGATCGCGTGGTTTTACTATCCGCCTGCCGGAACCGTTCAAACATATAAGGCAAAAATTCCGGTTCAATGCCGATTCCCGTATCAATAATCCGGATTTGTATCCAGTTTTCCACCCGTTCTAGGCAAATCTCCACTCCTCCGCCTTCTGGGGTGAATTTTACCGCATTTGACAGCAGATTCCAGACCACTTGTTGGAGGCGATCGCCATCTCCCGACACCAATCCCACTCCTGAATCCAGGGTCGTAATCAGCTTGATTTTTTTAATCTCTGCCGTAGGACGCACCGTATTGATGGCCGCTTCAAGTGGGGAGATTAATTGCAATGGACGCAGGTAGAGGCGAATTTTGCCGCGAATGATGCGCGAAATATCCAGGAGGTCTTCGATTAACTGGGTTTGTATTTCGGCATTACGTTCGATAGATTCGAGGGCCTGAGCCATTTTTTCCGGGTTGAGTTTGCGGCGACGCAGCAGCCGAGACCAGCCTAAAATCGCATTCAAGGGCGATCGCAACTCGTGAGATACAATCGCCAAAAATTCATCTTTCATGCGACTGGCGGCTTCTGCCTGCTTGCGGGCTTCCTGTTCGCGCAGGAGCAACTCCTCGCGCTGGCGTTCGGCTAACTTGCGATCGCTAATATCATAGAACATCACCACCCCCGCGACAATTCGTCCTGCTAAATTTTTCACGGGTTTAGCACTCAGGCACAAAATCTGAGAGTGACCATTAGTGAGAGGAATTTCGATTTCTTCATCAATCACCGTCTCATCCAAGGCGATCGCCCGAGACAGGGGAAATTCTTGCAGTTGATAGGGTCGTCCATCGGGATGCAGTCCTTGGAACAGGCGATAATCTTCTAGGTTATGTTCTTCGGCGATCGTCTCATTCCAAATCGCTTGTGCTTGCTTGTTACTCAGTAGAACTTTCCCGGAAGGCGCTTCAGCAACGATCGCACCGGCAGGCATTTGTTGCAGGACTGCTTTTAACAGTTGTTGCTCAAATTCTAGTTGTTTGAGGAGGCGATCGCGTTCTTCCTCGGCCTTTTTCCGTTCGGTGATATCCAGCAGTACGCCCCCCATCCGAACTGCGGTCCCCTGATCATCATAAAAACCTCGACCTTTAGCTGCAATCCAACGTACCGATTTTTCCGTTCGGATAATCCGATACTCGATGTCATAATCCGCCTGATCGGTAATCGCACGTTGTACGGCCCGATCCACCCGGTCCCGGTCCTCGGGATGCACGCATTCAATAAACCGAGCATATTGAATCACCGTCGCGGGTAGGTCCAGTCCAAATATGTCAAAAAATCGCCGGGATACAGAAATTTCTTCCGTGTCTAAATCGTAATCCCACAAGCCTAATTTTGCAGATTCCAAAGCGAGTCGTAGTCGTTCCTGGTTGCGATCGGATGTGGCCCGAGCGATTTTATATTCCGTGATATCACGACTGAGAGACAGGACCGATTCTACGGCACCATCTCGATCAAATTCCGGAACTAAGCGAGACTGATAAGATCGAGTTACCCCTTTGACATCAGTTAAGTCACATTCGATTTCCCCTTCCTCTCCTGTGGCAAAGACTTGGGCGATCGCCCCTTGGCACTCTGCCGACTGGGTTCCGGGAAAGGCGAGTTCCGAGTTACTGGTGCTGAGAAACTCTTCTGGCGATCGCCCAGTGACTCTATATATAGCTTGGTTGACATACAAAGGACGCATTTTGCGGTCAAATCGGGCAATGATATCCGGTGAATTTTCCGCCAATGCTGTAAATTCTCGTTCCCGTCGGTAGAGTTCATCTTCCACTTGTTTGCGTTCAGTGATATCGCACCAAGTTGCCATAAATCCATCTCTAAATGCCACGCTTCGGATATCAAATGCTTTGGTGACTCCCGTTGTTGTCGTGAGATTTTCGTCCACAAAGGTAAAGGAATTTTTGACCAAGGGTTGTCTGGTTTCAACGACTTGGCAATATTCGTCGAAAAGTCCGGTGGTTCGGTGTCCAGGAAATAAATCGCACAGTCTTTTTCCTTCTTGTTCTTCCCGAGTCAATCCATTGTTGGCACAGGTTGCGGCATTCACATATTCAATACAAAAGTCTATAATTTTTCCCGATTCATCCCGGACTGACGTATAGATTCCAAAACAATCCAGCAAGTTTTCCACCGAAGTCCGGAAGAGTTCTTCGCGTTTTTGTAATTCGGTTTCGGCTTTTTTGCGATCGCTGATATCAATGGTTGTCCCAATCACGCGCACCGCTTTCCCCGATTCATCCCGCAGAATCCCCCCGCGATCGCATACATTCAAATATCTACCATCTTGGTGCCGAATGCGATATTCTATATCAAACCGATTGTCATGTTCTAACGCCTTATTCATAGCAATCCAGGCCGGTTCCCGGTCCTCGGGATGCATCAAAGAAAGCCACCAGTCCGCATCTTGTCCCTCAGAAGCTAAGGGATAGCCTAAGAGTTGGCTGATGCTTTCACTCAGAACCACCTGCTGAGTCTCCAAATGCCAGTAATAAATTACACAATTGACCGCATTTGAAGCCCGTTGATACCGCTCATTAGCCTGTACAAACTCCTGTTCTATCTGCTTGCGTTCAGTGATATCTTCAACAATTCCGGCAACTCGATACACCTCTGCTGTGCGATGTTTGCGAATTGGAAACGTCCGCGATCGCACCCAGCGAACAGTTCCGTCCGGATGAATCATGCGATATTCTTGATGATATTCCCCGCTTGAGTAGTTGGCTAAAGCCGTTGTGACGCGATCGCGGTCCTCGGGATGTATTCCCTCCAAAAACGAGGACGGTTCCTGATACAAACTCTCTAGCGATCGCCCCCACATATTTTCATATTGAGGACTGACATAAAAAATTTCGGTTTTCTCCGGGTCACTCATCCAAATCAGGCAATCCGTATTTTCAGCAATTTGTCGGAATTCTTCCTGAGTATTTTCTAACCCATGAGCAGACAATTCGGCATTTTTTCGGGCGGTATAAAGTGCCGCAATTAGCCAACTAATTGCTCCTCCTTCTATCAAAAATATCCCCAAGGCTAAAATTTGCCCGGGACTATGTCCTCCGAAGGAATAAAACGGGAATAAAAAGAAATATTCACCGCAAGCTGCGGCTAAGATTGTAGCCAATAATCCAGCCCGAAATCCTCCATACCAAGCACTCACTGCCACCGTAGCGCTAAACAACAAAAATGGGTTGTTTGTCATGAGTTCTGAAGAAATTAACCACTTCAGTATCAAAGACAAAACTACCGTTGCCACAGCAAAACTATAGCGCCGGATCGGAGAGCGTGATTGTTCCAACATTGATTTCCTCGCTAAGGGGACACGAGTCTTTTGAATTAAGACCCCATTGCTTTAATTAGATGACTCTCTAAATATTTTACCGACTCGGAAAATCAAGAGAAATCCTGATATAACAGGCGTGACTGGGGTGAGTCCCCATCGCCACCTATTTTGGCAATTATAGCGGCTTTTACTCCCATCTAGGACTGATTCCGACTCAGAATTTCCCAGGCATGAACCGGGTGATTACCACTGGGGTTCTGATCCGCTTCTCCTAACGGGGTCTCTCCCTAGCCTAGTCCCTCTCTTCTGTCGCCTTAAATGGATTGACAAATCCCCCCAAATACTGCAAGTCCATAGTGCTTCCAAGGGATAGCTACGGTGGCAAAATCTGCCGATTTCAATAAGTCCACCTGTTCTAACACCGTCGCCAAGCAATCGGGACCAGAGTATCCCTGGGGAACGGTTTTACCACATTTAGCTCGTACTTTTTCCAAGGTGATTCCCTGTGCCGTGACCCCCTCCTCTCTGACTGCCTGATAAACGGCCTCTAATGCTGGAGTTTCCGATAGTACCGGGTCAGCATTCCAAAAACATCCCCCTGGGGACAGATTTTGACGCACCCATTTAAATAGTTTTAATTTGACGGGATCACTCAGATGATGAATCGCTAACGAAGAGGCACAGACATCAAATCCCTGATGCGGTGCAATTCGCACATTTAAGGTCGCTAAATTTCCAAAATCTGCCTCAATCCATCGCACCCGTTCCCCATAGCCTGCTGCTTCAATTTTATCTTGACAAGCACCCAACATTCGGGGGGAATAATCCACCGCCACTAACTCCGCATCGGGACAATGAGCCAACAGTTTCAGGCTGAGTTCTCCGGTTCCACAACCTAATTCTAAAATTCGTTGGCTGGTAACCGGAATGCAACGCAATAACGCTGCTAACAATTCATCATAAATCGGTAAGAGTTGGCGAATGCCACTATCAAAATCAGCAGTATTCGCAAAAACTTCCCCGGGATAAATTTCCGGTCTAGGGTCAAGAGTTTCTAAACTAATCTCACTGGGGTTTTCTTCTGAAAGGGGAGTCTCAGAACTCATTAAGGGTTTCCTACTTATAAAGTTAGATAATTCCCACAATTTTATCATGATGTTGCCCCAGTTGTGGACAAAGCATTTTTAGAGGCGATCGCCTCTAAAAATGGGAGATTTGGGGAATTTAAGAAAGCGGTATCCTAACCGGAACTCCCGAGGACAAGGTACAGTAAAAGTGACACCGGACAAAAACCCAGTTTGTATTCCCCAGACTGTACCGATGCCCTAGAGTGAATCCGGGCGGGCGATCGCCTAGCTTCCCTCTGGGCTCCAGTGATTCTACGGAGTCGTTACAGTCTGGGGAAAACAACCGGGTTTCTTGCTATAGCAATCCTTGCGTGCCGTTGTGGAATGCCCTCACCCCTTTCTCGTCGGCGGCCCAAAGGGGGAGAGGGGAGCTATATATGTCATAAATCATTTAGGATTGCTATATATAGAGCGTCTCAAATCATTCGGCCCCTAAAATTAATCCGTTGGATCATCTGGCGACTAACTACTTATCCCTCGCCAAATGCTTCCACTCCTTTGCTCTTTTATCCAATTCCTACAAGACTCGCTAGATCTCGACTTGCTTTGCACCAGATCAGGGCCAGAAACTGGGTAACAGTCCCCTGGATTGAATCCGGTAGCGGCATCCTCTTCAGCCATCCCAAAACTAACCCGTTCCCACACCTTGCACCCAACTTGTGATACCCTAGAGCATAACATCTGGCCTGTCACTTTTGGATCATTATGTTGTCTGCAATTCGGCTGGTTAAACCCACCCAACACTGGCAAATTAAATGGTTGCTCTTACCGTTTTCCCTTGGCCTCTTCTCCTCCCCCAGCAGCGCTCAAATTGTTCCCGATACAACGCTTCCGGTGAATTCTATCGTCACCCCAAACGGCAGTCGCCAGGTGATTACGGGCGGCACCCCTGCCGGGTCCAATTTGTTCCATAGTTTTACTGAATTTAGCGTACCCACAGGCGGGACCGCCTATTTTAATCAGGGGAATAGTCTTCAAAATATCTTCACCCGAATCACCGGAATTAACCCCTCGAATATCGATGGAATTCTCCAAGCCAATGGCAGTGCTAATCTATTTTTATTAAACCCTAATGGAATAATATTCGGAACGAATGCTCAATTAAATATTGGGGGTTCGTTTTTTGCCAGTGCCGGGGACCGGATCCAATTTAGCGATCGCACGGAATTTCCGGCCAATCCCGGGGACAACCCCCCCTTATTAACCGTGAGTTCACCGATTGGGTTGCAACTCGGCACCGACCCGGGGAACATTACCCTAAACGGGACGCGCCTAGAAGTCCACCCCGGCCAAAACTTAGCCGTAGTCGGGGGCAACTTGGCGATCGCCGGCGCGCAACTGACGGCACCCAGTGGCACAATCGACCTCACCGCCCAAAATATCGCACTTTCAGCCGGTGCATTGCTAGATGTGAGTGGCGAAGCTGGAGGAAAAATCCAAATCAGGAGTGGAGAACTCACTCTCACAAACCAATCCCGGATTGTAGCCGATACCTTGGGGAACGGAACCGGCAGAGGCATCGAAATCACCACAGACCGACTGCAATTGAGCGATCGCGCCTTCATTTCCGCCTCCACCTTTGGCAGTGGCAGCGGAGGTAACCTCACCATCCAGGCTACGGAGTCAGTCACCCTCACGGGCAATGATAACTATGAAACCAGTCTGAATCAGATTTTTAACCAAGAAATCACCAAACCCAGCGATATTGGCACCGGACTGTTTGCCCTCACTTTTAGTCAGGGACGCGGGGGCAACTTAACCGTAACCACTCCTATTGTCAACCTCTCTAACAATGCCTATTTTTCTACCGCTACCTTCGGGTCCGGTCCCGGGGGGAATTTCACCGTGAATGCCCGGAACATTCACCTAATAGAATCCCAGTTTTTGGCGGATAACTTTGGGGATGGGGATGCCAGTCAAGTGCGGGTGAATGCAGAAACCCTCCGCCTAGAAAATGGCGGGGCGATCGGCACTTCCACCTTGGGTGAAGGGGTAGGTGGAACCATTGATCTGAATATCTCGGACTCCTTTGAAGCCACCGGAACCACTGCCACGGGTCGATTTAACAGCGGCATCTTTGCCAAAGCCTATGCCAATGCCACCCACCCGGCTGGAAATATTAATATTCAAACCGGACGCTTAACCCTGGGTGGCGGTGCACATATCACCGCCACCACATTTGCCGTCGTTGATGGGGGAATTGTGAACATTAACGCCTCAGCAATAGAACTGAGGGGAATCAGTCCCGATGGCGCTTATATTACCAGTATCGAAACCCAAAGCCAAAATGCGGGTGGTGCTGGGGACCTAACGATTCAGACTGATTCCTTGATTGTCGCAGATGGGGCGATGATTTCCACCTCTGCCTTAAAAACTGGAGATGGCGGAAACCTAACCCTGCAAGCCTCAGACTTTGTAGAACTCACTGGGTCCGGAACCTTCAACTTAACAGAACGAATTCTCGAACAAGCCTTTGAACCTTCACAATTACAGGATGGATTATTTACAGCCAGTGCCGGTAGTGGAAATGCCGGAAATCTCACCTTAAGAACGGGGAGACTCAGCCTCACGAATCAAGCTCACATTGCTACCAGTACCCTCAATCAGGGAAGCGGAGGGACTCTCACTATCCAGGCCCGCGATCGCATTTCTCTCCAGGAGGCTTACTTAGTCACGGGGACCGCCGGGACCGGGCAAGCGGGGGATATCTTAATTGAAACCAGTGAGCTAATCCTGCTCGATCGCTCGGAAATTATCGCCTCAACCATCGCCACCGGATCCGGGGGAAATATTCAGGTCAACGCATCAGAGTCGGTGCAACTCCAAAACCAATCCTCAATCATTTCCACCAGTGAAGGACCCGGAAATGCTGGTTATGTCCTCATCCAAACTGGTCAATTCCGGGCAGAAAATCAATCCTTTATCTCCACCTTCACAGATCAAGAGGGAAATGCCGGTTTTTTGGGAATTGTCGCCGGTGAGTCTGTGGAACTCCTCAATAATAGTGCCTTAGAAACCACAACTGGAGGAATCGGTGATGCCGGATTCTTGCAAATTCAGACGCGATCGCTCACCCTGGACAACAGTAGCATCACCGTCAGCGCTCAAGGGACGGGAGAGGCTGGTAATCTTAACATTGCCACCGATCGCATGAGTCTGAATAATTCAGTTTTGTTGGGAATTGCCGCATCCGGTCGCGGCGGTAATGTTCAATTAGAGGTTAACGAACTCCTGACTCTGCGACAAGGGTCTGCTATTTCTGCCGAAGCGTTAGGGACTGGGGATGGCGGCAATGTGGCAGTCATCACCGATGCGATCGCCTTACTAGAAAATAGTCGCATCAGCGCCAATGCGGTACAAGGCATGGGCGGGAATATCCAAATCTTCAGCCAAGCTCTGTTTGAGAGTCCCGAGAGTCAAATTACCGCCAGTTCTAACCAAGGCATCGATGGCGTGGTTTCAGTCAACACCCCGGATCTCCAACCCACCCAAGGGTTAATTGCTCTCCCCTCAGAAATTGTCAACATCACCAATCTGGTCTTTGAAAAGTGTGGGATTGGCACATCCCAGAATGAGTTTATTGTCACGGGACGCGGAGGATTACCCCCCAATCCCACGGACCCCTTCAATGGCGATCGCGTCCTGGAAGATTTGGGAACCCTGCAAAGCTATCCGGATTTACCCCGACAGCAGTCTACCGGCGCGAAGATTCCTCCAACTCCTCCCTTAGTAGAGGCCAATACCTGGGCGATCGCCCCCGATGGTCAACTCATCCTCACCACTGCACCCACTCCTCACCACCCCGGCGATCGCTGGGATACCCCCGCGCATTGTCATCCCCGTTCCTAAAAGGGCGATCGCCTCTACTAGCGTATCCCGTTCCCTACTTAACAACTTCCAACCTGGAAACCACTTCCGGGGTGAGATTCAACTGCCCCAAAACCTTTGAGTCCTGACCTTTCAATTAGGATGGCAAGGGGTGCATCCCTTTGCCTGGGAGGGTCAAAAGCCGCCATCAACCCCCGGGATGGGGACGGCCCTAAAAAAAAATATGGCCGGTTGCATTCTCAAAATGCTCACCAGCCAGTCAGGTTCTATTAAACTGTGGAGAGGGGTTGCTCCGGCGATCGCCAGATAATCCCCTCATTAACGTTAGCATTGAATCGCTGGCTAGAGGGAGACCCAGACCAATGGTCCCGGTTCATTCCCCCTGAGCAGCACTACCCTCTACTGACGTTCGCCAATTGGCTCACGGGAAGAAGAGTTACGAGGTTTTGAGCGCTTGACCGGCTTCGTGTAGGACCGCGATGAGCGATCGCGGTTGTCATAGCGCTTGTCAGAATAGCTATCCATTTCCTCCGGCGCATCTTCCGTCATATTGTCCGCCCAATTGGGACGAGTGCGATCGTAAGCCATTTGCAGGGCTGCCGCGGCGATCGTGTGGGGGTCATATTCTTCGCTCAGTTGAGCGACGATGGGCAGGAACGAAGCAAGACGCTCGCCACTGAGGATTTCCCGCACTTGAGATTGCAGTTTTTCCAGATGCCGCGCCTCAATTTGAGAGCGGGTAGGAATCGAGCGAATCTTCAGAGTTTGACGCAGATGCCGCTCAATTTGTTGGAGCTTGCGCCGGTCAAACGGCTGAATCAGGGAAATAGCAGTCCCTTCGCGACCGGCGCGGCCCGTGCGTCCGATCCGGTGGACGTAGCTTTCCACTTGATCCGGCAAATCGTAGTTAATGACATGGGTCAGGTGATCCACATCTAAACCCCGTGCAGCAATATCCGTAGCGACAATCCAGCGCACCTGTTGCTTGCGGAAGCGATCGATTAAGCGTTCCCGCTGGGACTGGTTGAGGTCGCCGTGGTATTCATCCACGCTGTGACCGGCCCCTTGCAGTTGGCTAGTCAGTTCAGCAGCGGCCCGACGGGTGCGGACGAAGACGATCGCCGTTTCCGGGTCTTCCAATTCTAAAATTGGCAGTAAGGCCCGAGATTTCGACCAGCCGCGAGGGACCATGTAGATTACTTGGTCAATCTGCTTCGGCGTCGATTTCTGTTGGTCAATCCTCACCGTGACCGGATCGCGCATGAACTTATTCATCAGCTTACGAATGGAGGGTTCCATCGTAGCGGAAAAGAAAGCCGTCTGACGGTCCTTCGGGGCGCGATCGAGGATTTTTTCCACATCGTCAATAAAGCCCATACTCAGCATTTTGTCCGCTTCATCCAGGACGAGATGGGTGAGGGTGTCCAGTTTGAGATGTCCACGGTTGAGCAAATCCAGAACCCGTCCGGGAGTGCCGACGACAATCTGAACTCCCCGTTCCAAGCGCTGAATTTGGCGCTCAATGGAGGAACCACCGTAAACCGCAAAGATCCGGACCCGGCGATCGTCGGTTAAGTCGCGAATTGCATTACTGACTTGGATCGCCAGTTCCCGAGTTGGGGCCAGAATCAGCGCTTGAACATTCTTGTCGTTAACATCCATCTGCTCCAAAATGGGCAGAGAAAAGGCCGCAGTTTTGCCCGTTCCAGTTTGGGCTTGTCCCGCTACATCCTGTCCCGCCATCAGTTTGGGAATGGCTTGTTCTTGAATGGGGCTCGGTTCAGTAAACCCAAGTTTTTCTAGCTGTTGTACGCGCTCTTCTGAAAGACCTAAACTTTGAAATGAAACAGTCATTTATTCTCCTAAAACGTTTGAGTTTGGTGCGGCATGAGTGCCGCTAATACCAGTTCTCGTTTTTGATGCTACATGGGGTTGCTCTTAGATATTGGGAGCTCGGACAGATACGCTTTCGATGTAGAGCATAAAAATAGAATTGGTATTGATGCTAATTGAGATTAGCCGATGTTGAGGGTTACGTCTGATTTGCCTGATATTCACAAGATTTGTAAAGAAAAGGCACGGTAGAATCGGGCTTTCTGTCTTCAGGCCCGGGCCACCGATCCGGGGGCGGTATTGAACGAGCTTTTAAATTGCAGAGGATCTCAACATATCTGTTAAAGACCATACCAAAAACTCTCCCAAACTTCCCCAGAAAATCTCGATTTCTTAACCGAGGGCAATTGATTCCCGTTGCACTAGGTCAGCTACAGTTGCAACATGACCGTAGAGGTCGTAAACGTCCGCACTGGCGATCGCCACCGGCACCCTCGAACCGAGACGGGCATTTCCCCGAACATAGACCAACCCATCCACTTCAGGCGCAAATCGCGCCGATCGGCCTATCAACTCCCCAGTCTCGGGGTGTTCTTGTTCGATTAATACGTCTACAACCTTACCGATTTCCCCTTGATTCTTCTTCAGTGAAATCGGCTGCTGCAATTCCATCAAAGCATCCCGCCGTTCATCCATCACCTCTTGCGGGAGTTGATTCGGCAGCGTATAGGCGGGGGTTCCTTCTTCCGAGGAAAAGGTGAACACCCCTACATGATCGAACTCATGACGTTGAACAAACTGATACAGATGCTCAAAATGTTCGTCAGTTTCGCCGGGGAATCCCACGATAAAGGTCGTTCGCAATACCGCATCCGGCACCGCTGCTTTAATTCCCTCGATAATCCGATCATTGACCCCCGCTTGCCAGGGCCGATTCATTGCCCGCAACACTTCCGGATGGGAGTGTTGCAAGGGTAAATCTAAGTATGGCAGCACGTTGGGGGTTTCCCGAATCGCCCGCAGCACTTTAGGAGTCAGTCCCGTAGGATAGGCGTAGTGCATCCGAATCCAGGGGACATCTACCTCGCCCAATGCCCGCAGCAGTTCCGCCAATCTGGGTTCGCCGTATAGGTCTAACCCATAGTTGGTGGTAATTTGAGAAATTAAAATAATTTCTTGGACGCCCTCGGATGCCAATTGCTTGGCTTCGGTTACGATGGACTCAATGGTGCGCGATCGCTGGTTTCCCCGAAGATGCGGAATGATGCAAAATGCACAGCGGTAATCACATCCCTCCGCGACCCGCAGGTACGCTACACCTTCGGTAGTCGTCCGGTAGCGCGGTGTCGTCTCATCGGCGATATAAGTCGGTTCTGCGGAAATCTCTGTGACTCGCTCGCCGACTTCGACCCGTTCAATCACTTCTACGATTTTATTATAATCCCCGGTTCCCACAACTGCAACTGCTTCGGGCAGTTCATCAAACAGTTGTTCCTGGAAATGTTGCGCCATGCATCCAGTAATGACGATTTTTTTCTTCGCATGAGCTAGTTCTACCAGCGTCCGGACTGACTCTTCCCGAGCCGATTCAATAAAACTACAAGTGTTGACGATGACGTAATCTGCTACTTCTTCATCGGTATCGACCGAGTAGCCTGCTTGTACCAACAGGCCCAGAATATGTTCGCTGTCAATGCGATTTTTCTCGCACCCTAGATGAGATATAGCAATGGTTGGCTTGTTGCCCATGCAGTTATTGCTTCGAGTTATTGTAATGGTGCTCCGTAGAAGAAGCGAGTTTCGCTCCTGATCGTCAGTTTTATCAAAATACAGTATAGCCGCTTTTTCTACAAGTTTTCCCAATCGAACTCCTGGGGCTAGGGGTAAGGGTCCTGATAAAAGGATTCCTTATCCTTTCGGTTCTGGCTTGGGGCCTGTTGGATTTAAGGCTCCCGTTGTGGAGACGGTCGGTTGCACAGTTAGCAGCTTGTATCTCGTGTCAATGTACTATAGCATCTAACTGCTGTAATCAGGGCATCTTCCCAATAAATTCCTAATCCCGACTCCATTGACTCGATTTAAGGGGGAGGCGTAAGTGTAAGGAACTCCTCTCTATCTTACTCAATTTTTGGAAGGTAATGCTCTTTCTTGGCAGGGCCTTACCTGAATTCCCCCTCCCAGAAGGCGCAGATGAGTCCGTTCTGAAATAGTCACCAACTGAATTGATTAGACTCCCAATTGTCAGCATTCCATCATCCAGTATTCCCGTTATTTTTCCATCAGGCCAACATTGATCCAGCCCCAGAAAATCCGCATCCGACTCGGGGCGATCGCCGCTTCTACCCAGATTTTCCCGTTGGAAAACTCTTCTTTGATCCAGAGTCCCCACCTAGAAAAACACCGATAGCCGTCTGTTTTAACCTCAAACTCCCCAGACCTACCGCGCATCTTACGCTATAAGATTGAATCTCGTAACAATCCGGATAGTCAAGGGATTAATTTTCCCTCTACATAGCCTTAAATATTAACTCGCTATCGATGCTTTTTTGCAGAGAGTTTAGATTAAAATAGAACACAGTCGAAAAATTTTCCCCCGGCTATAAAGCCTCATTTCGGTAAAAAAAGGACGACTCTACAAGAGCCAATGTTGATGAGTTAGCCCGATTAACCCCAAAACCGGGATACTGAGAGTCTCCCAATTGGGTAAATCGAGGATGACTGAAAGGCGATCGCAGGACTTACGCAGATTGTGATAATTCATGCTAAATGTAGAGGCGAGCAAGCGAATCGCCTCTACATTTAGGGTTTAGTGTTAAAGATTGCGTAAGTCCTGGATCGGTGAAAATCGGCTTGAAACAGTCCGACTCGACTCGTCAAGCGTTCCTAACCCTAACAAGGATGTTCAGACGGGGAAACAAATCTGGGAATCGGGTCATCGGTGCTTTTTCAACATCCAGAGTGATCGCCCCCTTCGAGAGTCTTCCTCCCGGGGAGTCTCCCCAGTTACAATGATTAGGGAGAAAACCCGATCCCAGACTCCAGAACGGGGAGAAATGCCAAATCTGCTCTCCCTAGAGTCAGCGACCCTCTGTCCGGGATTTTTAATAGAAACAGAGGGTAGGGATTGATCGAACGTTTAATCTTTGTTGTGCCTGAGCCAGGAGCGTAGCGCTATGTCAGACTTAAATCGTGGAATTATGAAATTTAAAGGGGCCGACAGCCCATTGCTGGTCGGGTTTTCCTCTGTGCTGATTTTAGGCGGCATTGCCTTTTTAATTTGGTGGGGGCTGCAATCGGCCTACAGTTTCAACTAGACAGGGACATCGAGGCGATCGCCCAGATTGGTCCAGTCTACCCTAAGCCTTCAATTTAATATGGGGCTAGGGTTTGGAAATCAGGGTCTGATAGTCCTCCCCGGATCGACAGGGAGGGGACCCCTCCAGTCCCCTCCCCAAAACACAGGGGCGGGGACCGGACGTAAATTAGGGGTTTTTTTATTGAAAAAAGCCTCAAATTGAGAGCAGGCCAAGATTTCACTGCGCGATCGCCCAATGAGATCAACCCCGACTCCCTCCGGCAAAAAGGGGCGGACTTTTGTCCCCTGGATCAACCGGACTGCTTTGACAATCAGATCCGATGGGAACGTTATTATGGGCATCAAGAGCGAACTTGACAGCCTAATGATCACAACGCTCTGGATCCATTTTATTTTACCTAATTACTTCTGCCCCATCGTGATTTCTTCACCCCTTTCCCATTCAGTTTTAGCGGTTTCTCAACTGCAACCCCTGTTAGGAAATATTTGGCTTGATGTCGGGGTCCTGATGTTCATGCTGGTCCTCTCCGCCCTATTTTCCGGTTCGGAAACAGCTATTACCGCCCTCGATAATCTGAAACTGCGATCGCTCATCAAAGAAGAAGGGGACCCTCACCGCATCTTTACCCTGGTTCTGCACAAGCGCACTCGCTTTATCACCACCCTCCTCGTCGGCAACAACCTCGTCAATAATTTTTCAGCCATTTTGACCAGCAATCTGTTTGCCTTATGGTTGGGAAACGCTGGATTAGGAGTAGCAACAGCCGTCGTCACCCTGTTAGTCCTGATTTTTGGGGAAATTACCCCCAAATCTTTAGCGATTAACAACGTAATTCCCTTTTTTAAGCTGGTTGTGCGACCGATCTACTGGTTGTCCCAGGTGCTTTCCTTCTTTGGGATCGTGCAGTTGCTCGAAAAAATCACCCAAGTGATGATTCGTTTGGTTCAGGGGAATAACGTTCAACAAGGCGAATCCTTAACCGATCTCCAACTCATGATCGAAATTCTCGGGGGTCGGGGTCAATTAGACTTGTACAAGCATCAGTTACTCAACAAAGCCCTGATGCTGGATAGTTTAAGCGCCCGGGAAGTCGTCAAACCTCGGATTGAAATGCGAACGATTTCCCATGAGGCGACGTTACAGGATTTGGTGGATTTGTGTTTAGAAACGGGATATTCGCGGATTCCTGTCCAGGAAGAATCGAAGGATCGAATTGTGGGGATCGTTCACCTCAAGCAGGCGATCAAGCAACTTCGAGTCTGTCAACAGGAGGGAATCGAGAATGGGGGAGTGACCCTGGCGATGGATCCTCCGGTTTATGTCCCGGAGACCAAACGAGTAGCGGACTTGCTTAAGGAGATGTTGCAACAGCGCCTGCATATTGCGATCGTTGTCGATGAGTATGGGGGAACCGTCGGGTTGTTGACCCTAGAAGATATTCTCGAAGAACTCGTCGGGGAAATTTACGATGAGAGTGATTTGGACAACCGCACCCACCGCAAGGGGGTCGTCAATGCCTTTCCCATGAGTATTCGCAGCAAACGGGGGAACGGTCGATGAGCTATTCGAGTCAGGGCCAAACCCGAGCTTAAAAAAAAGTTTGCTTAAACTCTTGACTTCTGTGAGAGTTCTGCTAGTATTAGTAATTGTGGACAAAAAAGGGTCGATGCCCGAGCGGTTAATGGGGGCGGACTGTAAATCCGCTGGCTACGCCTACGCTGGTTCAAATCCAGCTCGGCCCACCACAATTCATTCAAGGTTCTAATGTAAATGGTCAAGAAATCATGACCGAGTAACCCCTTGAAGATTGAATGTTGTCTGCCCGTGTAGCTCAGTGGTAGAGCACACCCTTGGTAAGGGTGAGGTCACGAGTTCAATCCTCGTCACGGGCTTTTGAAGGTGAAAATAAACAAAAAAGGGTCTAAGACTTGAGATATTGTTAGACCCTTTTTTGTTTGATAACAATTAGGGCAAGAGGGGCGATCGCCACTATTGCCCCTGATTTGACCAATCGGGAAACCCCCGAGCCGAGAAACGGGTGCGGCAGGACTCGAACCTGCGACCAACGAATTAGAAGTTCGCTACTCTATCCACCTGAGTTACGCACCCACATAACGGTTATGGGAAAACCCCGATTGAGTTTCTGCTTTGGAGCCAGTCTAGTAGACTATCCAACCCCAAGAGACTGCAAGGGTTCATTTCTGTATTTTATCAAACAACCGGGTATTTGCATAGCTGCTTTCGTAGCCGATTGGGTTTTTTCTATTCAAAAGTCCGCCGATCGCCAGAAACCGCGTCAATGAATCTCAACGGTTTGCTTAAAAACTCTCCATTGTTCGGGAGTGTTTCGGCATGGTGTTCCCAGGGGAACCCGAAATCCTAGTCCGGGGGTTAGGCTATCATCGACTCCCATAGTCCATTCCATTCCACAATCGGGAATAACAAGCTTGGGGTTTGTGCGGATAAGGCATAGAGTAAGATAAGGGTTAGTCAGGGCGTTGAATTACGTCGCCAGGGAAGTAAACTACCCAACGCTGACTGAGTACAGTACAGCGCGAGGCTCTTAAAGCCTAATGTTTACCAGACTCAGGCGTGTTGATTTACTACGTTAGAGGCAAGTGTTCAAGCTCTTACCTACAGATGCGTAGCTAGTCTGTAGCTACTAAAACTTAAAGATTAAACAGGCTTATTATTGGGTTAAACCAGTGTCTTTAAGGTAGTACCGACCTCTAACAAAGGCGCAAGCTAACTTCACCCCAGAAATGGTCCGGCTCAATAGAGCAAAACCGTTATGCGGACTTCGGTTGTCAGATTTCAGTTCGTAACTGCCGATCGCGAAAGTAGATTGCAATACTACAAGGGATTAAGCAACTCCAAGGCGGTAATGGTCTGATTAATTCATGGAGAACAATCTTTATGCAGCGTAAACCTAGCCCCTCCTTGACTCTCACCGCTAATTGTAGTACCAGTATAGCGTCCGTCTCAATGAGGGAAGAAAGATGAGCAAGACTTGCCGAGTTGCGGTTAACTGCGTGAGTCAGACTAAACTAAAGCCAAAGTGTGGTTCAACTTAATCTTGAAACCAAGCAGGCCGACAAACGAAACTCTCGCTTTTCGCCATTTCCATTGAACCGACAGCACCCACAGGCCACGAGGACTCAATTGGCAGCGTCATGTTTATTCTGAAACGGCAGGATGTTGAAATAACGGGTATTCAGCACCCCAAAACGGGTCAACAAATACCGATTTTGAACTATCAAGGTCAGACCTTTCGCTTAATTAACGTGTTCAGCGCTCAACAGGCGGATGAGGCAAGGGCCTTTTGGAGGGACCTAACGGATAACCGTGGGAAAGCTTGCGTACTGCTTGAAGAGACTGATCGATACAGTGTTTGGGGCAAAATCCGTCTGGACCAGCTAACAGAGGATGCTCATGGAGGGGTAGCAGCAGCGCCCCTGTACACCCAAGCCTGTCTTTTAATGTTACAAGCGGTTTTCTTTGACATAGAAGACCTGCTGGGCAATCGGCAAGCGAGTTCATTTGAAAAGGACATTGCTGAGACCTTTAAAAAATGGCGCTTCCCTCAAGCGGAATCACCGGATGCGGTCAACCAGTTGCTCAATATGGACCCCTTGGGCGGCGCGCAAGTCCCGTCTTGGCAAGAGCATCATTTGAATACCTTGTTGCAAGAACTCTATCGCTTGGGCAAAGCCTATTTTGGGAATACCAGCTTTGTAGAACGAGCCTTAGATATCTTGGAAGATATGCCCTCTGGGGAACGCAAGCAGTTTAGAGATTGGCTTGGACAATCTCCCCTCGGTGAGATGTGGTCCCTATCTTGAAAGAGGGTTCTTTCAAGTGGGTTGGGTGTTCTTGTCGTTAACAAACGGCTCTCTAGGCAAGCCCTTGGCCGTTTCTACGTTTAAGAAAGTCCTAGACCCCAAGACCGATGCCCCGTTAGCAATTTGGGAATTTCTATGCGAACGACTTCAGAAAAGTTAACCAGTTCTCAACCCTTGTTTGCAGCTCAGACCCTGGTGATTGCCGGAATCGCCTGGGCTGTTTTAGCGTTGTTGTTTTTTTTGTTATTTAGCGTACCCGAAGCTCCTGGAATGGGGAGACCCTTGTGGTACTCAATCGGTACGTTAATATTTGAATTAGCTGCTTTCTTGGGCGCTGCAATTCTCTGTTTTAGAAATTGGCGCGCTCCTCAAATTGTCAGTGGACGGAATGTCTGGCTGGCGCTTGGGATTGGAATGCTGTGCTATTTTCTAGGCGGCGTGTTATTTGGCTTATGGGAGTTGTATTGGAATCTTGCCCCGGATGTGTCTTTGGGGGATTTCTTTTACGCAATTACCTATATTTCCCTAACCGTTGGGATGGTTCTGGCGGTCTCAGGCCGCAAGCTGAATTTAGAAATTTGGCAGTGGGCCGTCCTCGGGGCGATCGCCTTGGCCGGGATATCCTTAGCGTACTGGCTGGCAGTGGCTGAACCGATTGATTTGCCGGAGGCAGCCTCACCCCTGGCGATCGAGCAGGTTGAGCCATCAGCTACCGGCTCCGGGACCTCGGCTCCTGCTCCGGCCTCCAGCACCCCGCAATCGGCTCCGGGCTTCATTTTGGCCATTGACCAAGCCCTAACTCCGGTGGCTTACTATGTGAATTTGTTCTATGTGATCATGGACGTCTTGCTCCTGATCCTGGCAACAGCACTGTTGTTAGCCTTTTGGGGAGGACGCTTCTCTCAGTCTTGGCGGATGATTGCGGCGGCTACTTTTTCACTCTATATTGCCGATATGTGGTTTAAGTACGCCGATGTCTGGGTCGCCAACTATGAAAGTGGCAGTCTTTTGGAAGTCTTCTGGGTTTTCAGTGCCGTTTTGTTCGGCATTGGTGCAGTCTTGGAATACGATATCTCTACTCGTTCTCGTTCTCGGGGGCGTAGAAGAGGCGGGTCCTCAGATTGACCGAACCCATCTGAATCCCCACTCCGACTCGGCTGAAATCCCTTGTCCGGAACGAGGCTACTCTATAACTCGCCCCCAATCGAACAATGGCATGATATTCTAGTCCTCCCCCATTCAGACACTGGCCGCGCTAAGATGGCGCTCATCCCCCTTAAGCGCGTTCAATCCCTCCGACTCTCGTCCAAATGTTTACCCCCGATGATGCGGCATGAGTTCTCGAAAACTATCTGAATCTGACAAAAGCGACATTATCGACCTGTATCGACAGCCCGGAGAAACAACTTTAACCCTGGCAAGTCGTTACGGTGTCAGTAGCTCGACAATTAGCCGCATCCTCAAAAGCACGTTATCTGAAGAGGAATATGAATCCCTCATCCAACAAAAGCGCTCTGGTCGCTTCATTCCGAGCGATCCAGACCCCCTGGATGAGAAAGAGGAAGGCGAGCAGTTTCTAGCTGATCCGCGTCAAAAACGCATTCGCCTCCGTTCCGCTTCGGATGCTGCTGAGGAAGAAGATAAAAACGAGCTTGAACTCCCAGTGTCAGGCTTTAACGATCGCTATCCCAGGATCGAAACTAGCGCTCTCCAGGAAATGTTGGGAGAAGACATCCTGGATGAGGACGATGAGGACGACGAATTAGAGGATGATGAAGAATTAGAGGATGAGGACGATGAGGACGACGATGAGGAGTGGGAGGATGATGAACCCCTCTTGCGGCGAGTTCCGCCTCGGACCTCTACTGTCGTTGAAGTCTTACCCCTAGCAGAAGCTGAACTTCCAAAAATCTGTTATGTGGTTGTAGACAAAGGGGGGGATTTAATTACTCGCCCTCTCAAAGAGTTTGCCGAACTCGGACAAATTCCGGCTCAAGAGTCTTATGAAAGAACTCTGCCGGTTTTTGACAATCACCGAGTCGCTCGTCGCTTTTCAGCCCGAAATCAACGGGTGATTAAGGTTCCCGATGGCCGGATGCTGCAAAAAACTAGCGTTTATTTGCAATCTAAGGGAATTACCCGTTTACTGATTGATGGTCAAGTTTACTCTCTGTAGCTGTCCCGAGGCCCTAGGGTTTACAGGTCCTCGGCATTGGGCTGATCTAGGCCGATCGCCAGTTGATAAATCTGGCGTCGGGGAAGGTCGGTTTCCTGCGCCAACTGCCTTGTGGCTTCGGACCGGGTGAGTCCCTGGGCGATCGCATTTTGTAATGCAGCTTTGAGGGTCTCTTCTGAAAAAACGGGGGTTGAGCGATCGCCCCCGTCAATGACTAAGGTAAATTCTCCTTTGGGTTGACAATTGTCGTCATAATGTGCTATAGCCTCGGCAATTGTTCCCCGCCAAAACTCTTCATGGAGCTTGGTTAACTCTCGCCCTAACACCAAGGCGCGATCGCCCCCCAATATTTTCTCTAAATCTCGTAATGTTTTCCGCAACCGATGGGGCGCTTCATAAAGCACCATTGCCCTTGTCTCTCCCTTTAACCCCTGCAACTGCTCCTGTCGTTCTTTTCCCTTGACCGGCAAAAACCCCTCAAAGGTAAATCGAGAGGCAGGTAAACCCGCTGCACTAATGGCCGTAATGCAGGCACTGGGTCCGGGAATTGGCACTACCACAATTCCTTTTTCCAGACAAGCTTTGACGAGTTCATATCCGGGATCCGAGATTCCGGGCATTCCGGCATCGGTAACCAGGGCGATCGCCTGACCCTCTGCTAACCGATTTACTAATTCTGGAATTCGCTGTTGTCGGTTATGTTCGTGATAGCTAATTTGCGGTGTTTTAATTTGAAAATGATGCAACAATTTTCCCGTGTGCCGGGTATCCTCAGCGGCGATCGCATCAACTTCCTGCAAAATTCTGACCGCCCGGAATGTCATATCTTCCAGGTTCCCGATGGGCGTTCCCACAATATAAAGTGTGCCTAGTTTTGAATCAATTTCCATGAATAACGGACTAAATTTTTCCCAATTTTAATCTGGACAAAATACCTAACGGATAAACTTAAACTCCGGTGGCGGATTCCCGAGTCATCCGCATCTCAATTCATGATAAAGTATGAAACTCCAGAGATTTTGAATGGAAGAATCAGCAGCCTTGAACCCAGATGACAAAACCCTGAAAAAACAAGGATTGTTTGTCGGATTAGTCACCCTGGATGTGATTTATTTAACCGCAGGAGTGCCTCAAAACAATCAGAAAATTGTGGCGACTGACTCGATGATTAATGCTGGGGGACCGGCAACCAATGCAGCGATCGCCTTTAGCTATCTCGGCAATCACTCGACCCTCGTCGGGGCGATCGGGCAACATCCCCTAACGGCCATTGTTTATGAGGAATTAGAGCAGTATGGGGTGGCGATCGCCGATTTAGACCCTCAGCGCACCGAACCCCCACCACTGTCTTCCATTATCGTCACTGAAGCAACCGGCGATCGGGCTGTTATTTCCATCAATGCCACAAAATCTCAAATCCTGGGCGATCGGCTACCCCTTGATTCCTGGTCCAAGTTTAACATAGTCCTGACTGATGGACATCAAATGTCCGTCAGTCAACGGATCGCCCAAATCACTCATGCCCAAACCATCCCCATCGTCCTGGATGGAGGAAGCTGGAAACCCGGATTTGAAAACCTTCTCCCCTTTATAAATTATGCCTTATGTTCCAGCAATTTTTATCCCCCAAACTGCCACAATTCCTCCGAAGTTTTCACCTATCTTGCCAACCGGGGAATCCCCCATATTGCCATTACTAACGGGGAAAACCCCATTCAATACCTCAGTCAGGGTATCCCCGGTTGGGTAGAAGTTCCTAAAGTCAAAGCCCTTGATACATTAGGAGCCGGTGATATTTTTCATGGTGGATTTTGTCATTATATTTTACAAGAAACATTTCCCCAGGCTTTAGCTTCTGCGGCAATCATTGCCTCCGACGCTTGTCAAGGATTTGGGACACGCCACTGTATGACCCTTACTTAAAGCGGGTCTAAACCTATCTCTTTAGAAGGATTTGAAGACCCATTTAATTGATTAAAATTAATACCAAAAGCCGGTTAAGGAAGCTAAACGATGCAAACCCGAGAACAATTCCTGCGGCTCTCTCCTCGTAATCCGTGGATTGGTTGGGGATTAGGAGTCTTTTACTTAAGCTGTGCCTGTCTGTCACTGCTCTTGATTCCGGTTGGGACCGCGATGATTTGGATTGCGATGACCAGTCCGTTACTGATTATTGCTGATGAATTATGTGCTGCTATAGAAATTAGTCCTAGCCAAATTGTGCGGCGCAGTCCTCTGAGTCCGAGACTGATTATCCCTTGGGTTGATGTCAAACGAGCTATCTTAGTGTCTAATCGGAAAAACAATCGGTTAGTGTACATTCAAGCCCGGGAACCGTTACGGTATTCTATTTCTTTTAACAGTAAGCAAAAAAAATTTAGAAATGGATTGCGCGTGCTTTTTGAAATTGCCGAAGTGAATCGGATGGATATTGAAATTAAAGGGTTATCCCGTCGTCGAGATTGGAAACAGTGGGCTTACCTAGAAAATTGAAGGGATTAAGATTAAGCCGTCGTGACTTTTTAGATAATCTGGTTTTTCAAGCCTTCTTTAGAAAGATTAGACTGGCACAGCCGTTACCCATCCCCTCGATCGCTTGATAGAAAGTCGGGGCAATTTATCTGGGTTCCGCTACCCCTGGGGTTATATAGCGTCTACATGAATGGTCACAATGATTTAGACTGGCCTATATATTTCCCCAGCTTATGAGGAAGTGCGCGGAGAGTCGATTTGTACTTTTCCCGATAGAGGGTTTCAGGAGATTCTTCAAGTCACTTCAAGAAAACAGTTCATCTATCGTGTAGGGAATCAGTGAAATTACTGAAAAATTGTTAGAAATCAGAGCGAATGTTAGCAAGTCTTGTATCAAGAAAACATGGGTTAAGTTAGGATAGAGAGGTCAGCTTAAATTTAAGACCAAAGATAAGCGGGCCTTTTTAAAACTATAAAAAACCCGGATAAATCATAAGGAGAGGGTTTTAAAGTTAGGCTAATTACCCGAGAGAAAAATGAGCAAAAGCAAACAGTTAGGAGCAGCGATGAGGGACAATCGCTTAGAGAAATTGGAGGAGATAGGAGCGATCGCCCGGATGATTGGTTGGGGGAGTGCGGATATTCTGACCTATTATCATACCGATGCGGCAGGGAAACTGAAGGTGAGGCAAAAAAAAGAAGGTCCCGTCACTAATGCCGATGTAGCGGCGAACGAGTATATCTTGCAAAAATTACGGATTGCCTTTGGCAGTCTGGAGTTTGGGTATCTGAGTGAGGAAAGTTATGAATCCCATGCCAATGGCGATCGCCGGAATCACCAGTGGGTTTGGATTATTGACCCCATCGATGGAACCCGCGCCTATATTCAGCAAAACCCTAACTATGCGGTGCATATTGCCTTAGTCCATGAAGGGCAACCCGTCGTGGCAGTGGTGGCAGTCCCTTCAGCCCAGAAATTATATTACGCCCAGCGTGGAGGGGGAGCCTTTGTGGAAAACCGTTCCGGCGATCGCACCCCCGTGAAAGTCTCCTCGCGCGATCGCCTCGAAGACTTATGCTTGCTGACGCGACGGACCCGCAAAGGCGAGAAACTGGACAAACTATTGCAACGGTTACCCTGCCAAACCCAACAATATATGGGGAGTATCGGGTGCAAAATTGCCGCCATTGTGGAACAGCAGGTGGATGGGTTTATTTCCCTCTCTGGCAGAGGTGCCCCCAAAGATTGGGACTTTGCGGCCCCGGAGTTGATTTTGACCGAAGCAGGGGGCCAGTTAACCTTTATGGATGGGACCCCTTTGCGCTATAACCAAAAAGATGTGAATCAGTGGGGATGCGCGATCGCCAGTAATGCTCATTGCCACGAAGCATTATGTCATCAAGTCCAGAAGATTTTGGCCTCACTCTAACGCAGCATCTGTCTGATGTCATCTAACCGAGTACAGAACAAGTAGAATCTGATGATTTGGCAAATCTGACGGATTCAGTTATTCGGGTAAACGATGGGCGATAATCGCATAAAAGGGGTCGCCACCGCCCATGCCCATAAACTGCAAGATAGAAGGGAGATCGGACTTGCGAGTCATCGCTTCCGGGTTAGAAAACCCTTCTACTGCCTTAAAGTAACGTTTCACCAGCGTAACGCGAGACCCTTCGTTACCCTCGCGCCATGCTTGAATCGCTTTCTGATAAAACATTCGATTGGAAAAACTAATAATGGCGATTCCCCCCGGTTTCAGGATGCGGTGAATTTCGCTAAATACCACTTCAGGATGTTGGATATATTGGACCGAAACCGCATTCAGGACCGCATCAAAACTTTGGTCTTCTAGGGGGAGGTGGGGATTGTCATTGAGATTTTGGACAAAATAATGGTTAAGACGACGATTTTTGGCTAGTTCCTCTTGATTGAGACCATGACCTTCGACATGAGCAAAGGTCATCTCTGGGGGAAGATGGGAGACCCAGGAACTCATCATATCGAAGATGCGGTGGTTGGGTTTGAGGCGATCGCGATACAGATGGGTCAGTTGGTCGATGAATCCCTTATCCACATGGGTGACGAACCGGGGGAGGGAATAAAAGAGGCGATCGTCGGATTCATCCAGTTTCGTGCGTTGGGTCGGTTGTAACAACATAGAGACAGGGGGCGGTTAGCTTGAATTTATTCTTATTGTAAAAAAAATCAAGAAATATAAAGCAGAAGAATCAGTCAACTTTCCCCATACCTTGAGACAGAACATCGGACAAATTCAAGACTCGGTGGGCCAAGACCTAGTATAGCGAACCTAAATCAGTTGTGGAAGAAGACCTCTCCCCCAACCCCTCTCCTGCTCCTTGCCGGATGTTTTGGGCCACCTTATGTTGGGGCAGAGGGCTTTATTCCACAACTGATATAGGATTGCTATAGAAACCCGATTTTTGAATAAATATCTCCATGAGAAACAACCCACTGCTGTAAAAAATCGGGTTCTTAGGGTCAGTCCTAGTCTGAGTGGAAACCCTTGATCTGTTGTGGAAAACTGCCATAAATCTGTGGAAAACTATTATAAATCTGTGGAAAACGACAGATATTTCAACCGAGATTTTCAACCGAGGTTATCCCCTTGAGGAAGAAGTCCGCCCTTTATTCAAGGGGGTCAGGAGATTCCGGCGCATAGCTAATCTCCGGGGATTGATATCTGGGAGGTTCGATGTGAATCAAAATTCGGGCCGGGGAAAACCGCCCTTGTAAACGCGCTTCCACTTCCTCAGTAATGGTGTGGGCGGTTTCTACATCATTGGCATCAACAATCAGATGCATTTCAATAAAAACCTGACGTCCGACCACACCGCGAGAGGCAATATCATGGCAGTTGAGCACGCCGGGAACCAGCATCGTAATTTCGTGAATGGCCTCCGGGGCGATCGCCATTTTATCCAGCAACCAGGGTAAATTATCCGCCAACACCTCCCACCCACTTCTAAACACCAATAAGGCCACGGGAAAGGCTAACATCACATCCACCGATTGCAACCAGGGCCAGCGATCGGCAAAGGTAATCGCAATTAACCCCGCTATCACGACAATTGTCACCCAAACATCGCTCATGGTATGTTTGGCATCGGCAATCAGAATACTGCTACCAATTCGCTGACCAATGGTCCGTTCATAAAAAGCTACAAAGATATTGATTCCCAACACAACCAGCAAAATCCACAGTTCTCTGGAGGAAACTTCCACCGGGGTTCCACCCCCGAATAAAAGGCGCTCGATCGCACTGCTGAGAATTTCAAAACAGGCCACCCCCAAAAAGGCGGCAATCCCCAAGGCCCCGACTGCATCAAACTTCTGATGTCCATAAGGATGTTCGCGATCGGGATCGGGAGAGGCGAAATGATTTGTCACCAATCCCAAAATATTATTGGCACTATCGGTTACGCTATGCAACGCATCGGCCAACAAACTCAGGGAACCCGTCAAAGTCCCCACCACCCCTTTAATTCCCAACACGACTAAATTTAAGCCCAGGGTAATCAGGAGTACCCGGCGAACTTCAACCCGATTATCTGTAGCCATGAATCTTTACCTTATGCAACCTACAAAAATTGTAGGCCATTCGGTTTCTGTGGAAGTTCACAGATCGAAATGTCCCCGTTCCCCCTTACCATAAAGAAACCGAATATTAAAAGTAGATTCCTGATGTCTGGTTCTCAACTCACCCTAAATTTAATCGAGGGTTCCGTCTCGTTTCGGTTTTCTCCCGAAGCAGCGCGGGACTTGCAGGCGGCAATCAACGACCTGATGCAGCAGCTTAAAGCGGTGGCCTCTAAAGCAACTCCCGGTGCAGGTGCTGGCAAACCCACCCCCCAGAAACCGATGGAATATCGTTCCACTGGGGATGTGTTTTTAGAAATTTTCTGCAATCCGAATATTTACCCCACCCCCTTTGCCGCCAAGGTGTTGATTACCCTGCGCGACGATCGCATTCGCCTGAGTACCGAAGCGGAACTCACCCGTTTAGTCGAGGACATCAATCTGTATTTAGAACAGGTGGGTTAATTCCCCTGTGTCTGAACCGCAGCTTGGGAAAGCCGTGGAAAACCCGCAAGGCGATCGCCTCCCCAGGTTTCCCAAACCCGTTTTTAACCTGACCGTCCGAACTCATGGATTTTTAAACACAGTAGATTCGATGCAAGTCGTTATTCTAGCGGGGGGTCTAGGCACACGCCTCGCTGAACAAACCGAAGTCAAGCCTAAACCCTTGGTCGAAATTGGGGGCCGACCTATTCTTTGGCATATCATGAAACTCTATGCCCATTATGGGTTTAAGGAGTTTTTTATTGCCTTGGGGTATAAAGGGGAAGCCATTAAGCGTTATTTCCTAGATTACTATCCTCTAAATGGAAATATGACGGTTAATCTGACTCAAGGTCAGGTTCAGGTTCATAACAGTGAATCGGAAGATTGGACCGTGAATCTGATTGAAACCGGACTCGATACCCTCACCGGAGGGCGAGTCAAGCGCTTACAACCTTGGTTGAAAAATCAACCCTTTATGGTTACATACGGGGATGGGGTTAGTAATATTAATCTCAAAGAATTATGGGCTTTTCATCGGTCTCAAGGACGACTGGCAACCTTGACTGCGGTTCGTCCTCCTGCCCGATTTGGGGGGATTATTTTTGAGGGAAATTTGGTGGCAAAATTCACGGAAAAACCGCAAATTGGCGAAGGTTGGATTAATGGAGGATTTTTGGTCTTAGAACCGGGGATTTTTGATTATTTAGAAGGCGATCAAACCAGTTTGGAAGCTGAAGGATTGGAACGGTTAGCAGAAGCGGGTCAGTTAGCCGCTTATCGCCATGACGGCTTTTGGCAATGTATGGACACGCTTAGGGATGTGCGGCTGTTAGAAAGTTTGTGGGAAGGGGGGAATCCACCTTGGAAGGTATGGGATTAAATGCAAGGGGCGATCGCCGATTTTGGCAGGATCGTCCCACTTTGATTTCCGGGGCCACCGGCCTCGTTGGCGGTTGGGTGGTGAAGCAATTACTCGACTTAGGCGCGGATGTGGTTTGTCTGGTTCGCGATTGGGTTCCTCAAAACGAACTGGTTCGCAGTCAGAGGATTGAACAGGTCAAAATTGTGCGGGGAAATATTCAGGACCAGTCGCTGTTAGAACGAGCAATGGGAGAATATGAAATTGATACCGTGATTCATTTGGCCGCGCAAACGATTGTGGCGATCGCCAACCGTAATCCTATCTCTACCTTTGAGTCGAATATTGCCGGTACTTGGTCGCTTTTAGAAGCTTGCCGCCATAGTCCCACGGTGAAGCAAATTGTCCTAGCTTCATCGGATAAAGCCTACGGCGAAGCCCAGCAACTTCCATATAATGAAGAGACTCCTTTAATTGGGCGTCATCCCTATGATGTCAGTAAATCCTGTGCGGATTTAATCGCCCAATCCTATGCTAAAACGTATGATTTACCCGTAGTAATTACCCGATGTGGAAACTTTTACGGTGGCGGAGATTTGAATTGGAATCGCATTGTCCCGGGAACAATTCGGGCCGTGTTACGAGGCGATCGGCCTATCATCCGTTCCGACGGTCAGTATATCCGAGATTACTTCTATGTAGAAGATGGGGCCGCTGCTTATACTCTGCTGGCTGAAGAACTCTCCCACAACCGGGATTTACGGGGTCAAGCCTTTAATTTTTCCACGGAAACTCAACTCACCGTTTTGGAATTAGTCCATCAGATTTTAACCTTAATGGGTTGCGACTTAGAACCGGATATCCGAGGAGAAGCTTCTAATGAAATTCGCCATCAATATTTAAGTGCATCCAAAGCTAAAAAAATATTGAATTGGCAACCTTTGTTCTCCCTCAAAGAAGGATTAGAACGAACCATTGATTGGTATCAAATATTTTTGGGGGTTGGCAGATGAGCAGTCTATTAAATCCCTGTCGTTCCTGTGGTAAAACCGGGCTAAAATTGATTCTGTCTTTGGGTGAAACTCCCTTGGCGAATCGGTTGCTTACCTCAGACCAAGTGACGGAACCGGAACCGAAGTATCCCCTAGATTTGGCATTTTGTCCCCATTGTACTTTAGTCCAAATTACCGAAACTGTACCCCCCGAGCAGCTATTTCGGGACTATGTTTATTTTTCTTCCTTTTCCAATACGGTGTTGGAGAATGCCAAAAAGATTGCGACTCGATTAATAGGCGATCGCCACTTATCTCCTGATAGTTTGGTCGTAGAAATTGCCAGCAACGATGGCTATTTACTTCAGTATTATCATCAACAGAAGATTCCCGTCCTAGGTATTGAACCAGCGGTCAATATTGCTACCGTTGCCCAAAATCAACGAGGAATTCCTACTCTGAGTGAGTTTTTTGGAGAAACCCTCGCCCAAGAACTCAAACAACAGGGAAAACAAGCCGATCTCATTCATGCCAATAACGTTCTCGCCCATGTCCCGGATTTGAACGGCTTTGTTGCTGGAATTAATATCCTCCTGAAAGAACATGGCACAGCGGTGATTGAGGTTCCTTACCTCAAAGAATTAATCGATCGCGTCGAATTTGATACCATCTATCATGAACATCTCTGTTACTTTTCTATAACCGCCATAGACTGCCTATTTAAGCGACAGGGATTAGTGATTGTAGCGGTTGAAGAACTCCCAATTCATGGGGGTTCGTTGCGACTATTTGTAGAGAAAGAACGAACAGGGATAAATCGGCGATCGGCTCAAGTTTTGGACCTTTTGGAAGCCGAAAAGAATTGGGGAGTTAATCAGTTCAAATTTTACCAGGGTTTTAGGCAAAATATCGAAGACTTGCGTCAGAATCTTCTCAAACTCCTGGGTGAATTAAAAAGTCAAAACAAAACAATTGCCGTTTATGGAGCATCGGCTAAAGGCAGCACCTTACTCAACTATTTTGGAATCGATAAAAATCTCGTCGATTTTGTCGTAGACCGTAGTAAAATCAAACAAGGTCGATACACGCCCGGGACTCATTTACCGATTTATGATCCAAAAAAATTACTAGAAGTGATGCCGGATTATGTTTTACTTTTAACCTGGAATTTTGCCGATGAAATCCTAGAGCAACAAGCCGAGTATAGGCAGCTAGGTGGTCGCTTTATTGTACCTATTCCTGATGTTAAAGTTTTTTAATCATCAACCGGGAGAAAAATAGAAAACATCCCATGATTTTTAGAGAAACAAAACTAGAGGGCGCATGGATTATAGAACCGGAACGGTTAACAGACGAACGGGGATTTTTTGCTAGAACTTGGTGTCAGAGAGAATTTGAGGAGCGTGGGTTACATTCTGGCCTCGTTCAGTGTAATACTTCTTTTAACTCCTTGTCGGGAACCCTGCGCGGGATGCATTATCAAATCCATCCTCATGGCGAAACCAAATTAGTCCGATGTACTCAGGGTGCAATTTATGATGTAATTATCGATATGCGTCCTACATCCCCCACCTTTACCCAATGGATTGGGGTAGAACTCACCGCAGAAAACCACCGAATGCTTTACATCCCCGCAGGATTTGCTCATGGATTTCAAACCTTAGTTGATCAGACCGAAGTTTTTTATCAAATGTCAGAATTTTATCATCCAGAAAGTGCTAGAGGGGTTCGATGGAACGACCCCACCTTTTCAATAAAATGGCCGAATACTGATAATTTAATTATTTCTAGTAAAGATAACGACTATGCCAACTTATCCTTATGAAAAAAGTATTAATAACAGGAGGAAGAGGATTTATAGGACAGCACTGTTTGCCCTTATTGTTAGCCAAAGGCTACGAAGTTCATGCCGTCTCTTCACAACCTGTCAATCAATCTAATTCAAAGGTTTACTGGCATCAAGCGAATCTATTAAAACCCGAAGAAGTATCCCGGTTACTTTCCCAAATTAAACCCAGTCACTTATTACATTTTGCCTGGTTTGCGATACCCGGGAAATACTGGACTGCCTTAGAAAATTTTAAATGGGTAGAAGGGAGTTTAAATTTATTACAAGAATTTGCCCAATCGGGAGGACAAAGAGTGGTCATGGCCGGGACCTGTGCCGAGTACAATTGGGACTATGGATACTGTTCTGAAAAAGTGACTCCCTTAGTCCCTAAAACCTTGTATGGAGTGTGTAAAAATTCGCTTCAGAGTATGGTAGATGCCTTTGCTCAACAAACTGGAATCAGTAGCGCTTGGGGACGAATATTTTTTGCTTATGGACCTCATGAATATGGCGATCGCCTCGTTCCCTCCGTGATTCGTTCCCTGTTGCAGAGAAAAACTGCACCTTGTTCTCATGGGAACCAAATCCGAGACTTTCTCTATGTTCAAGATGTAGCCGATGCCTTTGTCACCTTATTAGAGAGTCACGTTTCTGGTGCGATTAATATTGCATCCGGTCAACCCGTTGCTTTAAAGGATATAATCTACCAGATTGGAGAAATCCTGAATGGCTCAGAGTTGATTGAACTGGGAGTCCTTCCCACCTCTACTAACGATCCACCCCTGTTGATAGGGGATATGCGCCGTTTAAGGGATGAGCTTTGTTGGCAACCCAAATTTAATCTAAACCAGGGATTAAATGAAGCAGTTACCTGGTGGGAAAAGCAGATAGAAGGATAGAAAAAGGTAGACCAATGAAATTGATAATAGATACGAGCGAAAAAACATTAACCCAAGAAATAGACGGCCAACAAGTCTGCCTGGACCTATATTCTAAAGAGGCCTTTGAACTGATTTCTCAGCAATGGGTAAAAGTGGGATGGAATCAAAAATATCCTTATACTTTTAGCTGGATGGGAAGACCGATTATCCAACTCCCCGAAGATATGATCCGCATTCAAGAAGCAATCTATCAAGTGCAACCGGATGTTATTATAGAAACCGGAGTAGCACATGGGGGTTCTTTAATTTATTATGCGAGTTTGTGTAAGGCGATCGCTCAAGGGAGAGTGATTGGGATTGATATCGAGATTCGACCCCACAACCGCAAGGCGATCGAAGCTCATGAACTTTTCCCTTACATTACCTTAGTAGAAGGTAACTCCATAGAACCGGAGCTCGTCCATCAGGTTAAATCCACCGTAAAACCGGGAGAGACGGTGATGGTTATTCTCGATTCTTGCCATACAAAAATGCACGTTTTAGCCGAGTTAGAAGCCTACTGCGACTTAGTAACTCCCGGGTCTTATCTCGTGGTAACCGATGGAATTATGCAAGAGTTGAGTGATGTACCCCGAGGTCAAGCAGACTGGAGTTTTGATAATCCAACAGCAGCAGCAGCAGAATTTGCTCAACAGCATCCTGAATTTCTATTAGAACAACCGGAATGGCTGTTTAATGAAAGTGAATTAACGGAAAATGTTACCCATTGGCCCGGTGCTTGGTTGCAGAGAAAAGAATCAATTTAAAAAAGAGAGGGAAACCCGATGAAAGAGACTCAACCTTTAGTCAGTATTGGAATGCCGGTTTATAACGGCGATCGCTACCTACGTTTGGCTTTAAATTCCCTATTAGCTCAGGATTATCAACAATTTGAAATAATTATTTCAAATAATGCTTCGACGGATTACACCGCTAAAATTTGTCAAGAATATGCAGTAAAAGATAGCCGTATTCACTATGTTAGAAACCTGCAAAATATTGGATCTACAAAAAATTTTAATCAAGTTTTTGAACTATCTAAAGGTCAATATTTTATGTGGGCAGCCCATGATGATTTATGGGAAAAGACCTATTTAAGGAAAGCCGTTAACAAATTAGAAGAAACGCCCAACGCTGTATTATGCTGCTGTGATGTGGTATTTATTGATGCACAGGGAAGCGTCATCCACGAGTGGACAGCTAATCCTAAAAAACAGAATATCGAAACTTTGGGAATGAACGTGGTGCAAAGAAGTCACCAACTCATTGCTAAAGCCGGGTGGTACACGATTTATAGTTTAATTCGTAAAGAAGCATTAATCAAAACAAATTTATTTTTAGAAGAGTATGGACCCGATGTCATTATCTTACAAGAACTAAATTTACTCGGCGAATTTGTAAAAATCAAAGAGCCTTTATTTTTTTATCGACTCCATGACCACCAAGACCAGACCGAAAAATACCAGAGTCAAAAGCAACAAGGAAAAGCCCCCTATTCAAATTTAGTCAGAAACCTTTTAAAAACTATCTGGAATTCTCAGTTAGAAGAGGCAGTAAAACAGGAGATAAAAACAGATTTTATCGAAACCTTGTGCTTTCACAACCCGGATTTACTAAATCTGATAGCCGATGAACAATCATTTTCCATCCAATCCTCACTGACCTCAGAACCACTTAAAGAGTTTATGGCAACCCTGCTAGACCCTGAGACGCTACTCACCCCAGATAGAACCCACAGTGATTTAAAAACTCAGGCCAAAAAAAGAGCAATTGTTGCCTATCATAATCATGTTTATCCCCCGCGCTATGCCTCCGATCGCCGCTGTTTGTCCGTCATCCAAGCGTTGCAGCAATTAGAGTATGATGTAACTTTGTTTAGTTCCAACTTGTTTAGCAATATCCCTTGGGAAGAAAAAAGCATTAACCGCCTAGAACAGGAGGTGGGAATTAAGGTTGAAATTCACTATGTTACGGCCAGCGATCGCCAATTTGTTGAGGAAGAATTTAAAAAAGCAGGGGGACGGCAATGGTGGAATATGTATTCCCCGGGTTTGCGGGAACAATTTCGACAGCTTTTTACTCGGTTACACCCTGATTTAGTGCTGATTAATTATGCATTTTGGGGAGAATTGGCGATCGGCGATGAATTTAAGTCGGCGGTGAGAGTAATTGATACCCTGGATTTGTTGAGCTTAAATCAAAAAATGGCCGCCTTAGTCTCTGAATTTATAAATAAACGGCCAACTGAACCAGATTTTTTGAACGAAAACTTTTTCTCGAAATATTCCCTCCCTGTCGATCCAGAAGAATACAAACTCTATGATTGCTACGATTTTACAGTAGCCATTAATTCTAAAGAAAAAACTCTAATCCAAGAAAACACCACTTATACAAAAGTTCTGCATTTACCCTTTGCCTTGCCGGTTAAACCCCTTAACAATACTTACGGAAAGAATCCGATCTTTGCGATTGGCCCAAATCCTTTTAATTACCAAGCCTATATATATTTTGTTCGCAAAGTCCTGCCTAAGATTTTAGCTCAAATTCCAGAATTTGTACTGAATGTCGTTGGGGATGGATGTAAAATTTTAGCCCCGACTCAGGGAATCCATTTACTGGGTTTCGTTCCGGACTTAGAACGGCTTTATCAAGAAAGCCCCTTTGCAATCTGCCCCATGATTGGAGGAACCGGCCAACAACTCAAAGTGCTAGAGGCAATGGCTCATGGTTTACCCGTTATTGCCCTAGAAAATGTTGCCGAACGATGTCCTATCGAACACCAAATCAATGGCTTAATTGCTAAAAATGCTGATGAATTTGCTCAATATACCCTAGAATTATTTCGGAACCCAACTCAGTGCCGTATTTTAGGAGAAGCGGCACGCCAAACGATATCAGAAAAGTTTTCGGAACAAATATTAGTAGAACGCATGAAAGAAATAACCGATCGCCGTCCGGTCGAATTATCAACTCAAAAAATCACCGCCATCGTAGACGGGGTATTTTATCAAATCAACAATACCGGAATCGCTCGCGTCTGGACCTCTCTATTGCAAGAATGGGTCAAAACTGGATTTGCCAAGCAAATCTTATTTTTAGACCGCGCTGGAACTGCGCCCCGGATTCCCGGTATCAAATATTTATGTCTTCCCCCTTACGATTACAATAATACCCACGCCGATCGCAACTTACTACAACAAATTTGTGATGAAGAAAGCGCTGATATCTTCATCTCCACTTATTACACCACTCCCCTCTCCACACCCTCAGTATTTATGGCCTATGACATGATTCCAGAACGGTATTCAACCAATCTGAATGCCGCCATGTGGCGCGAAAAACATCAAGGCATTCGTCATGGTTCGGCTTATCTTACTATTTCTGAACAAACTGCCCGGGATTTGGTTGAATTTTTCCCCGCAATTCCTCGCGATCGCGTGACGGTTGCTCCTTGCGGCATTCAGCCGGAATTTATGCCGACCCCTCCGGCAGAAATTACCGCCTTCAAATCAAAATACCGCCTCTCAAAACCCTATTTCCTCTGGGTTGGTAGCCGCACCAATATCAACAACTACAAAAATGCCATCTTATTCTTCCAGGCATTTTCTCAACTCCCAAACCGCCAAGAATTCGACATTCTCTGTGTGGGTGGAGAAGCCCAATTTGAATCCGAATTTCAACCTTACGTTACCGATACTCTGGTTCATCTATTTAAATTGAGTGACCCAGAATTGCGACTGGCTTATTCCGGTGCTACGGCTCTAATTTATACCTCTAAATATGAAGGCTTTGGCTTGCCAGTCCTAGAAGCAATGGCTTGTGGATGCCCAGTGATTACTTGTCCCAATGGTGCGATTCCCGAAGTTGCGGGACAAGCAGTTATTTATGTCAAAGACAACGATATTTCTGGTCTGGTCAAAGCCATGCAGGAGATTCAAAACCCCGAAGTTCGCAATCCCTTAATAGCGGCAGGATTGCAACGGCATCGGCAATTTTCCTGGGAAAAAATGGCAGAAATTGTCCGTTCAACCCTAGTGGCTACAGCACAGAACCAACCGGACAAGGCGATCGCCTCTCCCTCTTACCGGATACCCTCAGAACCCACTCCTTTAACTCATCTCCAGCAAACCCGCCAACAACTGGCCCAGCAATGGTTAAATACTCCCGAAGAACAGTTACAATCCGCCTATTTAGGTGAACTTGGTAAAGCCCATAAAGCCCTCCTAGAGAGTAGCATTAAACATCACGCCCTTACCCCATCTGAACAAGCACTAATCCGCCAAATTTCTGGTGGAATTGTCTGGGGATTTGATGCACCCAATGCCCTGCAATCCTTCATTGCCGCTACCCTCTATTGCTATCCCCATCAACTCCAGATTCCCTACACCAATGCACCGATTACCAAATGGTTCGCGCAGGATTATCTCAAATTTATGTTTGCCAGTCCTACCCTGTTCCATGAAATCGGAGAAGTCGAACAATACTATCGCTATTTCCAAGGTTGGTTAGAATATATCCATCAGAAAATATTCAACAATCCCGACTCACCCCTCTGGCAAAGCGTCGCCGAGTTTTTCACCCAGGGAAATGCCAACTTTGCACCCCTTTACTTCACCCATGCTAACCCGAAATCTCTTTACAGTCAGCGGGCAGACATTATTGAATTTGCCCTCAAAAATCGGGGATTTCAAGTGGATTATGTCTTCCCCACCCGTTCGGCTAATCGCCTCAAAATTCGCCTGGGAATTTTGAAAAATCATTTCAATTCCGCCACTGAAACCTTAGCAACTCTGCCCGTTTTTGAACATTTGGATCGCCAGCGGTTTGAGATTATTCTCTATGCCAATCAGGTCAATGGCAGCCAACTCGAATGGTATTGTCAGAGTCGGGCCGATCGCCTCGTGAAACTGCCAGAAAACCTCCGTGAACAAGTCCAAACCCTCCGCAACGATGACTTAGACATCCTCTTCATCGGCACCAATATTACCGAACTCAATAAACCCTTAACCGCCCTCGCCCAACACCGCCTCGCCCGAGTTCAAGTCACCTCCATTGCCTCCCCTGTCACCACCGGCATTCGCAATATCGACTACTATATTGCCGGCAATTTAACTGCACCTACGACCACAAACTCAGAACAATACCGCGAGAAACTGGTCAATATTGACGGTTCTGGATTATGTTTCCGGTTCCCCTTCCCAGAACCCGCATCCACCGTTAATCCCACTCGTGCAAGCTGGGGTGCAACGGAGCAAACTGTGGTGTTTATGTCCGGTGCCAACTTCTATAAAGTGATTCCCGAACTCACGGAAACTTGGGCCAAAATTATCGCTGCCGTTCCCAATTCTATTTTGGTATTGTATCCCTTTGGTCCCGCCTGGAGTTCCAATTATCCGGCGATGCCGTTTTTGGAACGAATCCACCGAATTTTTGCCCAGTATGGTGTCGATAAACGGCGGTTAGTTGTGATTAATACCCTGCCGAGTCCAGCGGATATTAAAGAATGCGTCAAACTGGCCGATATTTATCTGGATTCCTATCCCTATAGTGGGGCGACTTCTTTGTTGGATCCGTTACAACTTGGGATTCCGGCGATCGCCTGGGAAGAAAATAGCTTAAAGTCTCGCCAAACTTCTGCACTCTTGCGGGAAATCCAACTGGCTGATTTAATTGCCCAGGACGAATCAAGTTATATCCAATTGGCGATTAAACTCGCAACAAACCCGCAACTCCGCCAGCATTATCGCCAACAAATCCAGCAACAAATGCAGCAGAATCCTCCCTTTTTAGATAGTGCTGCTTACGGCAATAAAATGGGAAATTTGTTTGAGCAATTGTTTCTAGGGGGACAGACTTCTGAGGCAATAGCGAGTGCTACACCCACCCCCACTCCCTCGACACCTGTCTCTGTTTCTCAGGAATTTCTCAATCGCCTGATTGGTTGTGCCAATCTCTATTATATTGACCCGTCTGATGAATCCATTCAACGGGAATTGCTCCAATTGCGGCGAGAATTTGCTGAGTTGTGGTTGCAGATACCCAGCGATCGCCTACGCGAATACTATACCAATGACCTAGGTAAAGCTCATCAAAGTGTCTTGAATAGTGGCATTCAAAATCAGCCCTTACCAGAGACAGAACAGACATTTGTCCAGGAGTTAATAGCTCAAATAACGCCGGGACTAGATGCGCCCTTGGCAATGAATGCAGTCCTAGCCGTTCTGTTATATCAGCAGCGCGATCGCCTCCCCCAATTCACCCAACCCTTACCCGATTGGCTGAATGGTTAATCGGAATTAATGGTCCCCCACTCTAGAAACCGGGTTTCTGCCACAATTTTGGCTTCGTTATCATAAATTCATGAAAGAAACCCGGTTTCTGACCCTTGCGGTAGCAGCAAGAAACCGGGTTTCTGCGATAATTTTGGCTTTTTATCATGAATTGATGAAAGAAACCCGGTTTCTAAACCCCCGCAGACGGGAGCATCTCAATTTTGCCTAAAAACCGATCTGACTTCTTTCTCCCCCTTCCCTTGAAGGGAAGGGGGCTGGGGGGTTAGGTCTCTTTTCCCGGTTTCTGACCCTTGCAGTAGGAGCAAGAAACCAGGTTTCTGCTAAACTTGTTGCCTTGTTATCATGAATTGATGAAAGAAACCCGGTTTCTGTACCCTCTACATCCAATCTTCGCTATCACTATCCTGCGCTCGATAAACTCGCCCTTTCCGGTGAATTTCGCGGGTTTTTTCAAATAAATCCTCTTCAGTCATATTCCAACGGGATAACACATTTTCGATGTCACTCCAGACATCCCGCGAACCGGGAAATCCTCGATATCGAATTCGTAATCGAGCTAATTCCGCCAGATTATATTCGGTTAAATCCCCTGCTAAAATTTTATCCAGTGTCTCGCGGTCCTTACGAGATTGGGGATGTTGCTGTTCCGGGTTGAGTTCAGCCATAATTCTAAAAATTATCCTTGATTGAGTTAATTGATACGGATTTGCTGTTTTCTTAGCGCTTTAAAAATCCCATACATATCTTGAGCAAATTTAGCCGGATTCCACAAAGGAGATAGGTGTTTGGGTTGCTTAGACCGGATTAATTGATGGCGGATGTCTTGCCGAATTTTCAACTCCTGACCCAACCGAACTCCCCACTCAATATACTCGTCCCAACTCCAGGCAATTCCACTCTCAATGCCTAGGGTATTGAGAAAAGAATATCCCATCCTCGCCAGACAGAGTTCTCCCACTCGGGTGACGAGGGGTAGGTTAAACCACAAGGCTTCTAGGGTATGAGTGCCGCCATTATAAGGATAGGAATCTAATAAAATATCCGCACATTCGTAGATGTCCCGGTGCTGTTCTTCCGTGGGCGTTCTTGATATTAAAATAACCCGACTGCTGGGGACTTCTAACTCAGTACAGGCTTGTTTATAGAGTTCCAAAATAGCCGATCGCTCTCCTTCTCCTTTATGCATTAACACGCTATTGGGAACCTGCTTCAGGATTTGAATTTGGGCTAAAACCAACTCACGATTCAGTTTTTTACCCGGGGCGACACAGAGATAGGCAATCTGTTTCCAACTGATTCCTAGGCTCAACCGGACGACTTCTCGCTCGACGGATTGACGCTTAAATCCGGAGACGGCCACAAAAGAATCGGGCATCCGAATTAACTGCTCAATGTAATCGGCTTCAATGCCTGGGGGATGAGTGTGCCGATCGCCTAAAAAGTAATGGGCTGAAGATAAAAACGGTGCGTCAAATCCTAGCCACGATAAGCAAATCGGGGCCGGTTGACGATACAAAATTTCTAGCTGCTCGGAACAGGTGACTGAATCTAAATCAACTAAAATATCAATTTTGTCCCGGCGGATTTGCTCAATAATCTCTAATTGAGCAGCTTCAAAATTAGCACTTTGCGGGCGATAAAATTGGGTGGCTAGGTTCTCGAACTCTTGGGTTTTATCATCCCTGGCTTGAGATTGAGTCACATAGAGATAGAGTTCAGCAGAAAGCCCAGATAACTCGCGGAGAATATCTGCGCTACACCATCCGATGGAATGGCGGCGCCAATGCGGGGAGAGGAAGCCGATTTTGAGATTGGCGGGATGGGGGAGATGGGGGGATGAGATTGGTTCTTTGTTGAGGCGGGCTTGATTTTTAGAGCCCAGCAGTTTCGCTAAGGTTAGATTGGCCTCTCGATCATCTCGGAGATGGGGTTGAGAAAACATCAGCCGAGAATAAAGCAAGGCGATCGAGTCCAAGTCTAGGCGATCAAGGTCGGACTGAAGCTGTGTTTCTAGGGTAAGAAAGGTTTCCCGGGCTAATTCGCTGTATCCCCCATGTAAACATAAGGAGAGATAGGGCAGGGCGGCTAACAGTCGAGTGGGGCCTTGGGCGCGGCTTAAATAGTCTTCGGCAGCTTGTCGCAGGGAGTCAAAGTCGATGCCGAAGGGGTCTCGGGACCGAATTAGATAGAACAAGGCATGATGTGCCGCGATTAAGTCTGGATCAAGGCCGATCGCCTCCAGAAAACAGTCCACCACCCCGCGCCATTCTGACCCACTGAAATTTTGATGCTGATGCCCTTGTTGTAAAAGGGCCGTCCCTAAATTGTAATGAATCCCTGCTAACTGGGGGCTGAGGGTTTGGGCAGTTTTGAGGACCGCAATCCCTGACTCTAAGGACCCCTGTTGGATCAGGGCGTTGCCGAGATTAGAATGCGCTTGGGAAAAGTTGGGTTGTAGAGCGATCGCCTGTTGGTAGTGGTGAATCGCCGACTCAATTCGTGTCAGTGCTAAGAAGGTATTTCCGATTTTTAAATGCCGTTCTGCGGTTCCCATGTCCGGTTGGAGCAGTAATGCTTGTTGCCAGGACTCCACAGCCTCCCCTAAGCGGCCTAAATCGTGATAGAGGGTCCCGAGATTCCAGTGAATGCCCGCTTGGGAGGGCTCCAGGGCGAGGGCTTTTTGGTAGCAGGCGATCGCCGCTTCAGACTCCCCCCGACGATAGTAGAGGCTGCCCAGATTAGCATGAGCTGCCGCAAACTCCGGCAGAATCTGCACCGCCTGTTGGTAAGCGCGTTCCCCTGCGGCCCATTTTTCTTGGGATTGCAGGATATTGCCCAGGGTTTTGTAGGTCTCCGCTGATTGAGGGTCCAGTTTGAGCGCCCCTTGACAGTGGGCGATCGCCTCAGTCAATTGGCCCTGTCGCCAATAGAGGTCAGACAGTTGGCAATAAGCTTCAACCTCATCCGGGTTAAAATTCAGGGCTTCTTGATAAAAGGCGATCGCTTCAGAATACTGCCCCTTTGCTTTTAACTGATGGCCGCCCTGGAGCCAAACCCCAGCTTTTTCCAGATCAATCACAGACATCTCCCTGATCCCCACGGATTTTCGGTCTTGACTCCCATAGCAATCCTAAATCAAAACGGCTCCGGGCCTCTACATTGCCTTCTGCCCTAGATGTAGATTGCATCGTCCCGCTCCAAAGTGAGCGCTAG
>NZ_JAFLQW010000001.1 GCF_017313335.1 Phormidium pseudopriestleyi FRX01
ACAGAAACTCCCACAGACATCCCACCTGGAGATACCCCAGTCATACCTGTTGACAGCCCAGGGGAAGTGCCGACACCGATTCCCGTTCAACCCGTGGAACCGATTAATATTCAGTCGCCCGAACCCACTGTCCCGGTTATCATACCCGAGAATCCAGAGGTTCCCTTTGGGGAGGAAATTCCCCTACCTGTGGTTGAGAATAATCCCGAACCCGACCCCACAAGCGAAAGTACCAATCCTATAGAGGGCCAGATTCTCGAAGGTGCCCCCAGCACAACGGGAGAGGCACAGCCTTTTAATACCCTATCTAACCAAGAAGTCGATCGCCCGCGTTATGAAAGTCAGTTAGCTGTGGCTGATATTGGATTGGCGGTTCAAATGTTAGAAGAATATCAGGCAATGGAGTTTAGCAATTACTTAGAAGTGGATTTATTTGGAGAAACTGCTACTCCCGATGAAATTGCTCAAAAGTTGTATGATTTGTGGCAAGAAACGAATAACAAGAGTGCCTTGATTTATGTTTCAGCATTAGCGGATCAATTAGAATTGGTGATAATTTTTCCGCACAATTTTGAGGTAGCGGGAGGCAGTTCTGACTTAGTGGCTTCCACCCATTTAGCCCAAGGACTGATTGACAGGACGATAGATATAGCCGTTCGCGAAACCGTGCCCAATGTCTCTCGGGAACAGCTTCTCGAACAGGTGCAAAACTTGCGATCGGAACTGACGAACCCCAGAAGGCTCAACAGTAAGAGTTACTTACCGATCGCCCAACAACTCTATCAGTCCCTGATTGCTCCAATGGAAGCACAACTGGAAGCCAATGGGATTGAAACCTTAGTCTTTTCTATGGATTCTGGATTGCGAACTCTTCCCCTAGTGGCTTTGCATGATGGAGAACAGTTTTTATTGGAAAAATATGCTGTTGCTTTAGTCCCCAGTTTTGGCTTAACCGATGTCACCTATTCCGATATCCGCAACCGCGAAGTTTTAGGGATGGGTTCTGCTATTTTTGATGACCTCAGTCCCCTCCCTGCGGTGCCCACTGAATTGCAAAATATTGTGAGCAATCCCTGGGGTGGAAATGTCTTCCTAAATGAAGAGTTTACTGCCAATAATTTCCGACAAATTAACCGAGAAAAACGATTTGGAATTATCCATTTGGCAACCCATGCAGAATTTCAAGGGGGGAGTTTGGATAAGTCTTATATCAAGTTTTACGATAGTCGGGTTGGACTGAACCAGATTCGAGACTTAGCCACAGAACTCGGGTGGAATACCTCGGACAATCCTCCCATTGAACTATTAACCCTAAGTGCTTGCCGGACGGCAGTAGGAGATACCGAGGCTGAGTTGGGATTTGCGGGGTTAGCGGTACTTTCTGGGGCTAAGGCATCGTTAGCCAGTTTCTGGTATGTCAGCGATGGTGGAACTCTAGGATTAATGAGTGAATTTTATTCCCAATTAGGGGAAAAACCACTGAAAGCCGAAGCTTTACGGCAAACCCAACTGGCGATGTTAAGGGGAGAGGTTCGGATAGAAAATGGGATGTTACTTCTCTCGAATGGCAAAACCGTCCCCCTACCACCGGAATTAGTGGCCCAAGGAAATATGACCCTATCTCACCCTTATTTTTGGTCTGCGTTTACCGTGATTGGAAATTGGAATTAACCCGATTAGGATTGAGACTCAATCCGGTTTTCGGAGGTTTACAAACACCCCCATCCTTAAGGGTGTGGGGTGTTAATACTAGGCCGGTCAAGGTGTCATCCAACGAGCAATAATTGTAGGACTTACGGTGGGCCGCAATAATTGTAGGGTGGGCACGGCCCACCGGACTTACGGTGGGCCGTGCCCACCCTACTCAAGAGCACTAACGCCGGTTTAATTCTCCCTCAAATGGGATAAACTAATTGGAACCCTAAAATGATGGGCGAGAATGGAGTGAGGGAACGTCAATGAGTTATAAAATGGATCGCCGCGCTTATGCGGAAACTTATGGCCCAACGGTGGGCGATCGCATTCGGTTAGCCGATACAGAATTATTTATTGAAGTTGAACAAGATTTTACCACCTACGGCGATGAGGTGAAATTTGGCGGGGGAAAAGTTATCCGCGATGGCATGGGACAATCCCCCATTGCTAATGATAGCGGGGCGGTGGATTTAGTAATTACCAATGCGGTGATTCTGGATTGGTGGGGGGTTGTTAAAGCCGATATCGGGATCAAAGATGGCAAAATATTTAAAATTGGTAAGGCGGGAAATCCTTATATCCAAGATCATGTTGATATTATTATCGGTCCGGGAACCGAGGCGATCGCCGGGGAAGGGATGATTCTCACAGCAGGGGGAATCGATGCCCATATTCACTTTATTTGTCCCCAACAGATTGAGGTGGCGATCGCCTCGGGAATTACTACCATGTTAGGTGGTGGAACCGGACCCGCCACCGGGACAAATGCCACTACCTGTACCCCCGGACCTTGGAACATTCATCGGATGTTACAAGCGGCAGATGCCTTCCCGGTGAATCTCGGGTTTATGGGCAAAGGCAACAGCAGCAAACCCCGCGCCTTGGTGGAACAGGTCCTCGCTGGGGCGATGGGGTTAAAGTTGCATGAAGATTGGGGAACGACTCCAGCGGCGATCGATACTTGCCTAACCGTTGCCGATGAGTATGATGTGCAAGTTGCTATCCATACCGATACCCTCAATGAAGCCGGATTTGTAGAACAAACCATCGCCGCCTTTAAAGACCGCACTATTCATACTTACCATACGGAAGGGGCCGGTGGGGGACACGCCCCGGATATTATCAAGGTTTGCGGACAAAAAAATGTCTTGCCCTCTTCCACCAATCCGACCCGCCCTTATACAGTCAATACCTTAGAAGAACATTTGGATATGCTGATGGTTTGTCACCATCTCGATCGCAGTATCCCGGAAGATGTCGCCTTTGCCGAATCCCGGATTCGTCGAGAAACCATTGCCGCTGAGGATATTTTGCATGATCTCGGGGCTTTTAGTATGATTTCCTCTGATTCTCAGGCAATGGGACGGGTGGGAGAAACCATCATTCGCACTTGGCAAACCGCCCATAAAATGAAGGTACAGCGCGGGTTTTTGTCCTCGGATGACCGCAAAGATGCGATTCCCAGTACAACAGAACATGATAATTTCCGGGCGCGGCGTTATATTGCTAAATATACGATTAATCCGGCAATCGCCCACGGGATTGCTAATTATGTGGGGTCGATTGAACAAGGCAAACTGGCGGATTTATGTCTGTGGCGTCCGGCATTTTTTGGGGTAAAACCGGAACTGGTGATCAAAGGTGGGGCGATCGCCTACGCGCAAATGGGAGATGCCAATGCCAGTATTCCGACTCCCCAACCGATTCATTCTCAGCCGATGTTTGCCAGTTTTGGAGGGTCTCGGACGGCGACATCTTTTACTTTTGTCTCCCAAGCGGCATTGGATTTAGAAGTACCAACTCAGTTAGGATTGAGAAAACAGGCGATCGCAGTTTCAGATACCAGAACTATCGGGAAACGGGACATGAAATTAAATGAAACTCTGCCTTATATTGAAGTAGACCCGGAAACCTATCAAGTTTGGGCGGATGGTCAATTACTCACCTGTGAACCGGCGCAAGTGTTGCCTTTGGCACAGCGGTATTTTCTATTTTAAGCAATCTCACAAGACAATCTTGGAGTGGTAAGGAGTGGGAGCATTTTTTGGGTGCATTCCAGTTTCGACAGTCTGCCCTCATCCCCCGGAGCCCCATTCTCCCAAAAAGGGAGAAGCCCTCACCCTCAGTCCCTCACCCCCTTTGGGAGAGGGATTTAGGGTGAGGGCGGCTTTCAAAGTCCCCTTCGACCCCCTTCGACAAGCTCAGGACAGGCTTCGGCGGGGCTCAGGGCTCAGGACAGGCCTCTCCCCCTTTGGGAGAGGGATTTAGGGTGAGGGCGGCTTTCATTGGGATGCTCCCACTACAAACAAAGAGAATAGAAAAACAAATAGCCCGAAAGATAATAACAGGAAACCTGCTATTACCTTTCGGGCTTTTATCCCGCCTTGTAACCAACAACTGTTTCTAAGCCTTGAACGTGAAACTTAGAAACAGAACCACTCCGAGGTTGACTCAATTCTTTTGAATCCAGGTTTAAATTCGTCAATTCAAATCAGAATCCAAGCAAGGATTAAGTTCTCTGCTTTACCGTTAGCAACAGTTTTTAGTTCTGCAATGCTTTCTATTTAAAAAACTTTAGCAAAAGCCAGAGAGCAAGACTGTAATGAAAGTTACCGTTAACTGAATTTATCGAAAAATTTTACAAAATCACCCTGGATGGGTGGTGCTTCCCTGGGAACGGGTCATTTCAAAGAGTTGGGCGGCGTTGGGGCCTAGGAACCCTTGAAAGAGTTGAGGATGTCCCGGGGTGGGTTCGATCGCAAATCTTTGGGCGATTTCATAATAAGCATAAGTCCAGGGAATTTGCAGAAATGGACCCTCCGGGCGACTGCGGATGGTCACGGATTCCTGTACCGCCTGGGTTGCGGTTTGACGTAATCCGACTTCGGCACTCCCTTCAATCCCAGCTTTCATCGGGACACCCCGATTACGGAGTGCTTGGGCGGTGGTTTCGATATCCGGATAAGCGGGGGTATTTTGGCGGTTCACATAGCCGGTAAAATGGTTGACGGCATAGCCATGCAGCAAGACCCAGGCCCCGTACTGACTCACAGCATTGACCTGTTCCAGGTGCGATCGCACCGGCGGCATCCAGGGACGAACAAACAG
>NZ_JAFLQW010000201.1 GCF_017313335.1 Phormidium pseudopriestleyi FRX01
ACCAGGACCTCAAAATCCGGGTAGTCTTGTTGGAGGACATCGGCGAGGGTGTCTCTGAGTACCTTTTCCCGGTTGTAGGTGGGAATAATCACAGAAATCGAGGGCAAAGACATGGAGTTAAGGGTTGAACGTTTAGAGTTTAGAGGAGTTGAAGGCGATCGGCAAGGGAACCGGGCGGTTTAGGGGCCGGGTTTATTTCTTTTTCTGTTTCTTTTTAGAGGACCCTTTCTCACCTAGTAACCCGAGTTCCTCAGCTTCGAGTTTTTCCTGGGCAACCTCTCGATCAAGGTCAGGCAATTTGAACAGCAACCCGGCAAATACCCAGTAATAGACCGCAACCGGGTCTACATCCAGAGGATAATAGTAAGTGTTATAGCTGATAAACAAGATAAAAACCCAATAGGATGCGCCATAACCTCGGAGATTTTTATCTTTGACAGACCGATAGGCTTTAAAGGCAAGATAGGTCAGAGTCGTAACGAAAATCAGAAATCCGATTACTCCCACCGGGCCAATTTCATAAAGTAATTTAGGGTAGTAGGTTTCGATCAGCTTAGGATCCCCGAACATCCGAGCGGAGTTGGTAGCTCGGCCTAATCCATTCCCAAAAAAGCCATCCTGTCCTTTTGAGGTAAATTCGGCTTGGTCTGCGATAAAATCCGTAGGCGGAGAAGCATTCCATCGGCTGATAAAACTATCGATCCGTTCAGTAACTACATCCGGGAAGAGTGCCATCGCCCCAAATCCTAAGATAGAAATTCCGATGGCGATGGGAATAAATCGTTTCAGATTTGTGACTTGGCCGGTGACTACCAATAGAATAACAGCAAATACAGGCACAAGAGCCAGAGCAATTCGTTGACCGGAGATGACTGAATTGACAAATACTAAGGCCATTCCCAGGAAACTGAGAATCTTCCAGACTAATGAGGGATCGTTAAAGGCTGAGGCAAAGGTAAAAAAGAGGTTAGCAATCAGGAACCAAGCCCACTGCCAGGGGGCAACAAAGGTACCGGGTAAGCGAATCATACTCTGCTCAGGACTAAAAACCAGGGAACCCCCGACGAGACATTTAGCATCAAGGGTGGCTTTAAATAGGGCTTCCCCCACATAGCCGCGAGTGCCTGCACAGCGACCTGTCAGCAGTAGCCAATACTGCAAAACACCCAATCCACAGCAGATCAAGGCCAGAACGACATGGGTGCGTGTCAACCACAGAAATTCCTTTTTGTTACGGATTAGATAGTAACTGCATCCGAGTAAGGGAATATAGCCGAGGAAGACTTTCAGACCCAAAATTCCCATCGGGATGGGCTGGCCTTCGGGTTTGGGGCCAAACTGTTGAGCACCGTTGACAAACACCAGAGTCATCAGGCAGACCAACAATAGAATGTTCAGCGCTGGACCCAGTTGGGGGGGAATTAAGAAGGGGAGTTTTTTGCGCTTGATCTCCTGGTACAGGGCGATCGCCCCGGGAACATAAAACCCATCTTTAGCCAGTTGAAAGATGGCATTTCCCCCGCCAATCCAGTAGGTAATGGTGCCGGAAAAAGGCATATAGATGAGGAAGCCCCATATCGCCAAACGGGGGTATTTGTAGGAAAGGAATAAAACCGCTACTCCACCGCCTCCGGCGATCGCTAACTTGAAGTCTGCGACAAAAAAAAGTACGATCCCGATCGCCGCACCGAGACCTCCATAGGTCTGAAACGATTGAATCATCGCTTTGCGTTCGCGATCAACCTTCTTTTGTTGGGCAGCCAGTTCTTTTTTGCTCACAGAAGGCGCTTGTGCCTCCTGATTGGTTTGGGACTTTTTCTGAGATTTTTGCTTGTTTTTTAACATATTCCAATGGTGAATCTTCCCCAGGAATTAGACCCTCGAACCGCCGAGCCTTTCTACGGACAATCACACAAACCCGACTAATCACTTCTCATTGATAACATCAAATCCACTCAGGTGGCTATATCTAGCTTCCGGGAGTGGCGATCGCCCTCATCACCACGCAGATCTTAGCGTTTCGGTGGACTCATGAGGTCCAATACATAGGAGAGTAGAGTTTTGGAGGAAATTCGAGCGCTCTTTATGAGAAATTGATTTTCATTGATGATTCCGAAGTAGATAGGGCCTTAATCAAAACCCAGGCAAGACCTATTAAAAATCAAAAATCTAAAGATTAAAAACTACAAAAAAGAAAAGAATATCTTTTTTTAACTGCTTTATTATCCCACAAAAATTATTGTCTTGGCCGACCCATAGTTTATCAAAAAATAGAGATTTATTTGAAACATTTTTGTGACAACATGGTTCTATGTTTATGTGAAAATGCTTGTATTTTTAGGGTGATGCCACTTTTCACAAGAGCCAGATAGTTGAAAAATTTGAAACAGCTAGAGCAAAACTTATCTATCTCTCTTTTGATTCTCCGGAATTTTCTCTGATTCAAAATGTTGGATCAAAAATCAAAGAAATTCTCAAAAAAATTCAAGCTAGAAACTATGCAAATTTAGTTATTGGGATGACAGAAGCAATGCGGCCAGTCACTCCACTGTGAGTAGCATCACCTAACCTCGTGCGTCAAGTCACTGCAACACTTCTTAATATTGCGTTACATTTATTTACATAAGCCAACGAGGACAAACGAAATGTACACCAGCACTGACGAACAAGGACTTCTCAACAACTTTGCAACTGAACCGAAAATGTACCGCGCTGAGTATCCGTCTCCTGAACAGCAAAAGCGCTACATTGCTTACGGTGCGGCCTCTATGGTACTCGTGGCCCTGACAATTTTTACCGCAGTCGCCATCAGCTAATCCTCCAGTTTTGATTTAACTCTCCTCTATCAAGCGCCCCTACTGGTTAGGGGCCATTTTTTTGTCCGGGAGGAAATTGTCAGCGATCGCCTGTTCCCGTAAGATGGCAACTAGCGGCACTTACAAAAAACAACCCTTTATGACTGAGACAATTTTTAGTAAAATCATCAGCCGGGAAATCCCGGCTGATATCGTTTATGAGGATAACTTGTGCCTCGCCTTCCGAGATGTGAATCCTCAAGCGCCGGTTCATGTCTTGGTGATTCCCAAGGAAGCGATCGCCAAATTATCCGATGCTGAACCCCAAAATCATGCTTTGATGGGTCATTTGCTCTTAACCGTTAAGCGCGTCGCCGAACAACTCGAACTCAAAAATGGCTATCGGGTGGTGATTAATTGCGGTGACGATGGGGGTCAGACGGTGAATCACTTACACTTACATATTCTTGGGGGACGTTCCCTGAGTTGGCCTCCCGGTTGAGGCGACTGTAGATTTCCCTCAATTGTAGGGGCAATTCACCAATTGCCCCTATCCCTAAATGAAAGAATAACAAGCATAAATTAAACCCAATAGATGTACTGATTTAGAGAGAAAATATTTTGAATTCCGGCAGTCTTTACTATGAAAAATTGACGTTATTTACCTGGAGCAAATTAGGTAAATTATCCGAAATATTACTTAGACCAAGGCATTCAAATTTTGGGCGGTTTCATTTAATTTATGAATGCCGATTTTGGTTTGGTTAATGCCGTTCACGGTTTCTATGGCACTTTTGTTGAGGTCGTTCATGGCGGTGACCACCTGGTTAATGGCGACCGCTTGCTGTTTGGTCGTCAGGGAAATTTGCCGGGAATTGAGGACTACATCATTAATGGCATTGAGCGAGGCTTCTTGATTGGTCAAAATTACCTCATTAATCGCTTCGGAGACCTTAGAAAAAGCCTCTGAGGTTTCCCGAGAGAGGGTGATACTTTCCTCGGCTTTTCTTTTGCCATCTTGGGTGACAGTTACTGTTGAATTAATAGCGGATTCTATATTAACGACGAGGGTACTAATTTTTTGCGCTGAGGCTTTACTTTGGTCTGCCAGTTTGCGAATTTCTGTGGCAATTACACTAAATCCCTTGCCATTTTCTCCCGCACGAACGGCTTCTACTGCGGCATTGAGAGCCAACATATTGGTTTGTCCGGCGAGGTCACTGACGAGACTGGTAATGTTACTAATCTGGTTGGTTTGTTCACTCAATCGGAGAATTTGGAGGGCAATTGCTTCTACTTTGTCGGTTAAAACTAGCATTCCTTCCTGAGTGCGTTCCACAGCTTGGATGCCGCGATCGGCGAGGGTTAAGACTTCTTGAGCGCCCTGAACTGAAGATTCCGCAAGCTGTAAGACTTGATTGGCATTGTTTTCAGAGAATTGGGCTTGCTCGGCGGTGAGGGTGGAGGAGGAGCCTAATTCGGTCATTGTGGCACTGGTTTCGTTAACTGAGGTGGCTTGTTGAGAGAGGGTGCGTTCATGTTGCTCGACAGTGGAAGCAATTTGGGTGGATGCGGAGGCGATCGCATTGGTTTCTTGGCGGATAATTCGGGCAATACTAGAGGAAATAATTAGAGCCACAATGACTGCAATTCCTAATAATAATAAGCAGCCTAATGTCATCCATATCACCAGGGCTTCTAAGGTGTGGATTGACTTTTCATTTTCTTCTAATAGCAAGTTTTTTTGCTTGTCTTCAAACTCATCGGTGAGTTCTTTAAATCGAGTGACTAATTGAGTGCCTTGTTGATTCGACCACAGAGCGATCGCCTCCTCCTTTTTACCACTTTCATAAAGGTTTTTCACTTCTGTAAAGAACCTGATGTAGTTTCTAGTTAGCTCAATCATCTCCAGAATCACTTCTCGATCTTCAGGAAGCACATAGAGTTCCTTTGCTTCATTCGCAAAGTTGTCAAATTCGCTGACTGCGCTATAATATCGATTGAGATATTCTAAATTCCCATTCACGAGATACCCTCGGGCCTCTCTAACCAGCCCTAATGCAGTATTAGTGATGTCATTTAAGGTGATAAGTCGGGATTGAATCAATTCGACATTTTCAAAAGACTGACTGACTTTTTGGGCCGATTCATAAGTAATGACCATAAATCCGGCGATGGCAATGGCGATGGGTAAGCCATATCCCAATACCATCTGATTTCGGAGCTTTAAATTGGCAAACATAGTCTTTGATACTCCTTTTTTAATACCACAAATACGACTTCTTTTCAACTTTCTAGTCATTGTTGTGTTTAGATAAAAAGTAAAAATGCAGTAGCCAAATCCGTTGAGATCTGTGCTGAATCGAGTGAAACGCAGCTACATCCCCGGTATCCAGTTCTTTCAGGCTTAAAATCACTCTTTCATGAACCGTGAATCCTTATGTCAGTCATCCCGTTCAATGTTTCATGATTTTACTGCGGATCATTACTCGATTTTAGACCCCTTATTCTTTAGGGTTAAGCCGACTCTAAAACCCTAGTACAATTCGGGATGGACTGTCAACTCAATCTGCGCTAGTTTCCCAATTTAACCCGCATTTAAACTCCATATTAATTATTCCCCAAAATGGGGAAAGATATCCCAACCATTCAGGATAGTTTACAATTCGCATTATGTTTTAACAATTTTTGAGAGAGTTTTTTGTTTCTCCCCACTAAAACCTCGTGAGAGTCAGGGTTCCCCATGAAATCCTAGGTGGGATGCCCCTGATGGGGGATCGCCTGAATCATTTTTTCCCAAAGCCCGGGTTTATGCCCTAAACTGACCCATACTCTGAAGACAGGGTTCAGATCATTGATCGCTGATTGGGTATAAATGATTAAGGATTGTTGAGACTCCATTTCTGAGTCTGACTTTCGAGGGAATCAACCCAATCTCAACTCGGGGAAAGAATCACCCAGTCCTGTGCTTCGATAAGATATTAGCTAAAGCATTCCTAACTGTCCCTGAAACTATAGCCCAATGGCGATCGCAATTGATTTTGGAACAAGCAACACGGTCATTTCGCGCTGGAATTCTGCAACCCAGCAACCGGAAACCCTTAAACTACCGGGATTATCCTGGCAGTTGGGTCAAAATCCACCCTTAATTCCCAGCTTACTGTATGTCGAGAACGCCACAAAACAACAAGTGGCGATCGCGCAACAAGTCCGGGACAAGGGCCTGGACCTCAAAACCGACCCCCGGTTCTTCCGCAGCTTTAAACGCGGCATCGGCACCGATATCCAGGGATTCCTTCCGGAACTCGATGGCGAAATCATCACCTTTGAAAAAGTCGGGGAATGGTTCCTTACCGGACTCGTCAACTCCCTGCGACAAGTCCCTCTTCCCGTAGACTCCTTAATCTTAACCGTTCCCGTGGATAGCTTTGAAGCCTATCGCCACTGGTTGGGACAAGTCTGCCAATCCCTACAAGTCGAACAAGTCCGGATCATCGATGAACCCACCGCTGCTGCCTTGGGATATGGACTCACAGAAGGCGAAAACTTGCTCGTGGTAGACTTTGGCGGGGGAACCCTAGATTTATCCTTAGTCCAACTCGATAATACTACCGGGAAAAAACCTCTAGGATTTCTCCTCAAATGGGGGGATAAACTCTTTGCTGAAAGTTCCGGACAGAAAGTTAAAACGGCTAGGGTTTTAGCCAAGGCGGGGAAGAACTTAGGCGGCAGTGATTTGGATAATTGGTTAGTGGATTATTTTGCTGAAACTCAAGGAATGGTCAAAACCCCTCTAACAATGCGCTTGGCGGAAAGATTGAAAATTCAACTCTCTTTACAAAAACAAGCGAAAGAGGTTTATTTTAATGATGAAACTTTGGAGACTTATTCCTTAGAATTAGACCGCAGTGGATTTGAGGAAATTCTGGAAAAACATCAATTTTTTGAGTCTTTGGATGATGCCATGAATCAGGTGAGTCAGCAAGCGCGACGGCAGGGATTGGATTTTGCTGATATTGATGCCGTGTTATTAGTGGGGGGAACGGCACTGATTCCATCGGTTCAAAATTGGGTCAAGCAATATTTTGATGAGACCAAGATTCGGTGCGATCGCCCGTTTGAAGCTGTCGCCCAAGGTGCGCTGCAACTGAGTCAAGGGATAGAAATCAAAGATTTCCTCTATCACAGTTATGGCATTCGCTATTGGGACCGGCGCAATCAATGCCACAATTGGCATCCCTTAGTTCGGGAAGGACAACCCTATCCCATGAGTGAATCTGTGGAATTAATGCTGGGTGCATCGTTAGATAATCAGCCGAGTATTGAGTTAATTATTGGGGAATTAGGGTCAGATACGGGAGGAACGGAGGTGTATTTTGATGGCGATCGCCTGGTAACCAAGCGATTGCAAACGGGCAAAATAGCCGTGCAACCCTTGAATGATAAAGAGGGGGCCAGAAGCATCGCTAAACTCAATCCTCCGGGACATCCAGGGAGCGATCGGGTGAAGGTGTTATTTCAAGTCGATGAACAGCGCTTTTTGCGAATTACCGTGGAAGATTTATTCACCACTCAAATCCTGGTGGAGGACCAAGCAGTTGTGCAATTGAGTTGAACAAGATAGCAGTTTCCGAACTCATGAGGTACAGATCGCAATCAGGAATGCGTTGATAGATCCGATGTGGAGTGCGAGCATCTTGCTCGCTATTGCCCTAGCGAGCAAGATGCTCGCACTCCAGAAGAATAA
>NZ_JAFLQW010000594.1 GCF_017313335.1 Phormidium pseudopriestleyi FRX01
CATCAACATTCAGGGGAATTAGACTCTCAATTGACTCAGGTGCGAACTGAATTAGAGCAACTGCAACAACATTCAGGGGAATTAGACTCTCAATTGACTCAGGTGCGAACTGAATTAGAGCAACTGCAACAAGAGCGATCGCAGGTTCAATCCCACCTAGAGGAACGGGGGGAAAGATTGCAACAACTGGAAGGGGAGAAACAGGACTTGCAACAGCAACTCTCTGAAACCCGAACCCAGTTATTGGGAGTGGAAGAGATGCGATCGCACCTGCAAACCGAACTCGCTCAAATCAAGGCAGAAAACGAGCGTGCACAACAACAGCGATCGGACTTACAGACTCAGCTTGCCAAATCCCATGCAGCACAGTCCCAACTCCAGGGAGATTTATCCGAAACCCAAGAAAAATTACAGCGCGTCTTGCACGAGCAATCTCACGCCCAATCCCAAGTCACTCAAGCCACCAGCGAGCGATCGGAGGCACTATCGCAATTGGAAGCCGCCAACCAACAGAGATCGCAGTTAGAATCCCAACTCGCCCTCGTGCGATCGCAAACCCCCCTGTTAAAAGCAGGAGTCTTTCTAGCGTTCCTCTTCGGTTCCCTAATTGCCTGGTTCTCAGCCTTAGCCATTTACTAACATTATATCCTTGACCAGGAGTCTCCGGCTAAATGTATAAAAAGGGATGTAGCACTACTGCTACATCCCTTTTTATTTAACAACCCCCTCAGTCGTTACTACAAACTGAACAGAACGACTTCAGTCGTGACGTTGAACTGGGAAATAAGCGGGTTATACGGAAAAATAAGGGTTTCAGCCACTATTTTCCTTGGTCATGTGAAAAATGCATTGTTAAAATGCGTAAAAATCATCTTTAGAAATATTTTGTAACTTTAGATACTAAACCTCCTAGTTTATGCGATTAACTTATAGGGAAATCAAGCGGAAATTAGGGAGGGAATGAATCAAAATAAAAATAAGGTAATGAATGATACGGTTTGTACATTTTTAGAAATTTGCTAGGTTATTATTTTGATTAACAGGCAACAGATAAAACGAGGTTCTCTATGACGTTAGCCACAGAAAAGCCCACAACGAGTTTAAATAAATTTGAAAAAATCAAGGCCGAAAAAGACGGACTTGATGTCAAAAATCAGCTAGAAGATTTTGCTCAAATGGGCTGGGAGGCCATTGATGCGAGCGATCGCGACTATCGGCTCAAATGGCTAGGCGTCTTCTTTCGTCCCGTGACTCCGGGTCAGTTCATGGTGAGGATGCGGATACCTCATGGAGTCATGAACAGCCTGCAAATGCGCGTCCTGGCCGAGATTGTAGAGCGGTACCCAGACGATGGAAATGCAGATATTACGACCAGGCAGAATCTGCAACTGCGGGGCATCAGAATAGAAGATATTCCCGATATTTTTAACCGCTTTAAAGCAGCGGGGATGACATCGGTGCAGTCGGGGATGGATAACGTTAGAAACATTACCGGGTCTCCAGTTTCTGGGATTGACAAACATGAGTTAATCGATACTCAAGAGTTGGTCCAAAAAGTCCAAGATATGATTACCAATACCGGAGAGGGCAATCCTGCTTTTACCAACTTACCGAGGAAATTTAACATTGCGATCGGTGGATGTCCAGACAACTCTATTCATGCCGAAATCAATGATATTGCCTTCATTCCGGCTTATACAAATGGAGAAATTGGCTTTAACGTCCTCGTCGGGGGCTTTTTCTCGGCGAAACGGTGTGAAGCGGCGATTCCCCTAAATGTGTGGGTCCCCCCCAATGATGATGTGGTGGAGTTATGCCGTGCTATTTTAGAAATTTACCGAGATAATGGACCGAGAGCCAATCGGCAGAAGTCTCGTTTGATGTGGCTGATTGATGAATGGGGAGTGGAGAAATTCCGGGCCGAAGTTGAGAAAAAAGTCGAAAAACCCCTGGCAGAAGCTGCTGAGAAAGATGAGATTGTGTGGGAAAAACGGGATCATCTGGGAGTGTTCCCCCAGAAACAAGCAGGCTTAAACTTTGTGGGGTTCAATGTTCCCGTGGGTCGGTTGTTTGCTCCCGATATGTTTGAGTTGGCTAGACTTGCCGAAGTGTATGGCAATGGTGAGATTCGGTTAACGGTGGAACAAAATGTCCTTATTCCGAATATTCCCGATTCGCGATTAGAGGCATTGTGGCAAGAACCGATTTTAGAGAAATTTAGGATTGATCCGGCACCCCTGACGCGATCGCTCGTTTCCTGCACGGGTTCTCAGTTCTGCAACTTTGCCTTAATTGAAACCAAAAATCGCGCTTTAGCCTTAGTTCAAGAACTGGAAGCGGAATTAGAAATCCCCAAAACCGTGAGAATTCACTGGACTGGCTGTCCCAATTCCTGCGGACAACCTCAAGTCGCAGAGATTGGCTTGATGGGAACCAAAACCCGCAAAAATGGCAAGACTGTGGAAGGGGTAGACCTCTACATGGGCGGTAAAGTGGGCAAGGATGCTCACCTGGGTAGCTGTGTTCAAAAGGGGATTCCCTGCGAGGACCTTAAACCTGTGTTGCGGCAATTACTTGTCGAGCAGTTTGAGGCGAAACTGAAACCGGGGATTGCTCATGCGATGATAGATGTACCTCCGGCAGCGGTGGAGTCACCAGAAACCCCTGCGGCTAAAGTCAGTCAACCGGCAGTTGTCGCCTTTGTCAAGTCCGGCAAAACCATTTCCTGTGACGACTCTGCACCGATTTTAGAGATTGCTGAACGAGAAGGAATTGAAATCGATAGCAGTTGCCGGGGTGGAACTTGCGGGACTTGCAAGCAAAAACTGATCAGTGGAGAGGTTCGCTACGAAAATGAACCCCAGGCCCTGAGTTCCAGCGATCGCGAGCAAAAATATATTTTGACCTGTAGCGCCCATCCCGTGGGTCCCGTGGAAATTGATGCCTAACCCAGGCAATTGTCAAGAAATTCTGACTTAAACCCATCACATTCTGTCAATCAGCAAATTTATCTCAACAGGAGTAATGCTCGATGTCTTCTCAAGAATTAGCTTCCCAACCCACTAACCCTGTTTCTTCTAGTGTTCCTGGAGCAGATGAGACCCCCGAAGCCTCCAATTCCTCGCCCCTGCAACTCATCTGTGCGGTAGGCATCCTAGTCCTCGGGTTTTCCGGGTATATGTTCAGTACCTGGCATCAGACCCTAGCCCAGCATAGTCTCGCCCAGCAAGCTCAAGCTGAAACCCCTGTGGTGGAGGAAACCCCAGCAATAGCTCCTGTGGAGGCTGAAGCACAACCCTTGGTGACTCAACCCGCCATGACTGCAACGACTGCCGCGATCGCCCCAGAAGTCGCCTCCACCGTCCCTGCTGCTGTACCGATGGTCACCGAACCCGCTCCGACCCCGGGGATTACCGATCCGGCAACCTTGACGACCCTGGGTCAAAAACTCTACGAGCAAATTGATAGCAGTTGGAAGAGTTCTCCCACCTTTAGCAGCAATTTAGTTTATCAAGTCCAGGTGCAACAGGATGGGGCGATCGCCGGGTACGACTCCCTCAACAAATCCGCTCAAGATTACCTTGGGGAAACCCCCCTGCCGGAATTGGCCTCGAATAGTGCTCCCCTAGCTGAAAACTCAACCCAACCCCAGGCTAAGTTTCTGGTCTTGCTCATGCCTAGCGGGACCTTAGAAATCAGTCCCTGGGTTGGGAACTAGGACCTGGGACAATCCACGGAAAAGACTAAAGGGTAGATGTAGGAATCAAAACTCTGGCTACTCTGAGCGATGGGACCATCTATCCCAACCCCAAAGCCTATCGCCATGCTAAGAAAAAATTAGCCAAGCTCCAAAAAGAACTAAGTCGCCGTCAAAAAGGAGGTAAAAACCGAGAAAAAACTCTACTTAAGTTAGCTAAGGCCCACCGACGCATCGCCGATATTAGAGCCGACCACCTACACAAGTTAACAACTTACTTAGCCAAAAACCACGGTGAAGTAAAAATTGAAGACTTAAATGTGTCAGGGATGCTCAAAAATCACAAGAAAAGCCGGAGCTATTGCGGATGGGGGTTTTTATGAGTTTCGTCGCCCGATTGAGTGTAAATGCCAGTGGTATGGGAGCAAATTAACGCTGATTGACCCGTGGTATCCCAGTTCACAGATTTGTTCCAACTGCGGACACCGACAAAAAATGCCACTGGACAAAAGGCAGTATGACTGTCCGAACTGTCACATCTCAATAGATCGTGACTTAAATGCGTCCATAAAGAAAGGAAAACGCGGATAGTTCAGCCGTGTAAGCCTAGTGATGGAAAGGTCTTGGAAGATCCAAGCTAGG
>NZ_JAFLQW010000179.1 GCF_017313335.1 Phormidium pseudopriestleyi FRX01
CAGTGCCCATCAGACTTAGGCTTTGGTCTAAGGCTGTGCAAGAATCCCCGTGTCTTTAGACATCGGGAGTGTCAACGGGATACAGTGATTCCACAACTCATTCCCCGGACTGTAGCTGAGGAAGAATGGGCCGATCGCTTCGATGCGATCGTTCGACGTTTTGAAGTGTTACAACGCGGGATACTTTCTCCTCCCTCTCAAGACAATACCTAATTCTGGACCTCAAAAGTCAATTAGAAAAATAGAAAAATAGAAAAATTGAGAAGACAAAACCATAGGGTTCTGTCTTCTCAATTTTCAATTCTCAATTGTTTAGGCGTCTTTAGCTGCCGGTTTTAATTTAGACAGTTCCGAGAATTGATCGGCGTAGATTTCGATTTCCATGTTTTCATCGTCGCGGACCCCTAGCGATCGCTTCACTTGACCCAAAAACAGGGGTTTAGACAGTCCTGGTTCGGGATGGACGATCGTGCGGGCGCGGATGGTTAGTTGGTTTTCCCCAGCGGAACTAAACCGACCCTGAGAAAACAAATTATTGGCAGCTTGACGCAGGGTTAATTCCAGTTCCGACTCGGTAATCGTTGGCGGTAAAGCAATCACCGTTTGACTGCCATCATTGTCGTAGACCCTAGCATAATGGAGTGCACCCGGGACTTGGACCCGAGTCAGAGGGACCAAGCTGAGGGCAAATAAACCGCCGGTGAGGACTGCCATAAAGCCAGTAATTCCCACCAAGCGAAAGCGGACTCCCCATTTTAAGAGAAATCCTAACAGCCCCAGGAATCCACTAACCAGGGTGAGGATGCCTGCCCACTTAAAAGCAATGAAAAATTCTGCGGTTGTTAGCATATTGGTTTCTGGTGTAATTGAGGAGTAGTTCGGTTGAGTTCCATTGAGATTTAAGATTCCGCTTCGTTACTGACAAAGCTATCGGAGTTAGGGTTCGCTGATTCGATCGCCGCTTTGAGGGTATGCCAGCAGAGGTTGGCGCATTTGATGCGAACGGGGAATTGGGCGACGCCTTGCATGACATTGAGCTTGCGCTGTTCTTTGGGAAATTCTGCTTCGCCTTTCATCATGTTTTGAAAGCGCTGTATCATTTCGATCGCTTCGTCGGTGGATTTGCCGCGCAACGCTTCTGCCATCAGGTCAACTGACGCCATTGAGATGGCGCAACCTTCCCCGTCAAATTTTACCTCTTCAATGCGATCGCCCGCCTCATTCAGCCGCAATGTCAGTTCGATGGTATCGCCACAGGAAGGGTTATGTCCTCGCTGTCGGCGATGCACCGGATCCGTGACACCCCGATATTTGGGAGACTTGTAACGCTCCAGAATGACTTGCTGGTAGAGGTCGCGCAGATTGCTCAGAGACATGGTGGTAAGCTTCGAGAACTTGACTAATCTTTAGTTTAGATCCTATCAGCACTAGCACCTTTTGTCGTGGGTTAGGGGTTATGGGTTCTTGAGAATCATGGGTTAAGGCAATCTAATCCTTAAAATCTACCTGACCAATTTATTTGCCCTGTTAGCGCCTTTCGTGAGCGCCAGAGGCGATGATGATGCTAGATCAACCCTAAATGATTTGTAACAAAGTCAGGGAGCAAGATGCTCGCACTCCTGAGCGTATATAGCAGATCCTTTATCATTCTGACATCAGAAAGAAAGCGAGCAAGATGCTCGCACTCCTGAGCGTATATAGCAGATCCTTTATCATTCTGACAATGGATCTACGCCTAATAATCTTGTAGTGGGTAAATCCGGCGCTGGTCCTTCGCTCTGTGGCGCTTTACTTTTTAATGTTGTCTGGGAAAAATAAATGAATGAAACCATTTCCCAAAGGAGTGGGAAAATCTGGCTCCCGTGCAGCAGCAAAAAGTATCTTCATCCCCTTTAGCCATTCTATTGTCAGACTGCTGCAATACGGGCTATATTTTTATCATAAATTCAAGGTAAATTAGGAAATAAACCGTGAAGAGTCCGAGGGAAAAGTCGCCGGGATGGAATATCACTGAAGCGGAACGAGCCGTTTATCGAAACCGTTCTCAGGCATCGAGTGCGGCGAAAGCGAAGGCATTGCGGGGAGAGGGACCGAAACCGATTCATCCGATTAATGTGCCGAAGTTGCATCCGGAAGATTTGATGCCGAAGTTGCCATCTCATGGATTGCGATCGCTCTCTTTATTCAGTGGCGGCGGGGGTCTGGATTTAGGGTTCGATCGCGCCGGTTTTACTCATGTTGCCAGTTATGATATTCTCCCCGATGCCGGTAAAACTTTAACTCAAAATCGCCCCGATTGGAAGGTGTTTGCTGGGGAATCCGGGGATGTTACTCAAATCGATTGGCGCAGTTATCGGGGGTTAGTGGATATTATTCACGGGGGTCCTCCCTGTCAGCCTTTTTCAGTAGCGGGTCATCAGAAGGGAAAAGAAGATTCCCGGGATATGTTTCCTGAATTTGTTCGCGCTGTCTTAGAGATTCAACCTGTAGCATTTGTAGCTGAAAATGTGACTGCAATCCTGGGTAAAAAGTTTAGTTCTTATGTAGCAGAAGAAATAGAAAAACCCCTGAGTGAAAAATATTATTTAACTAAATTTATTTTATCAGCCCCCGATTTTGGGATTCCTCAAATTCGCAAGCGGGTTTTTTTTGTAGGATTTAAAATGGATAAAGTTGCCACAAAATATCAGCCACCTCAAGGGACTCACTACTGGGAAGACGGGAGCGGTAGTGGTCCAAGTAAACCCATTCAGTTGGATTTATTTTCCCCGGGAAAGCCATCGAAACTGCATCGATGTATGGGGATTCGAGAAGCCTTGGGATTGCCGGATATTGGCTTTGATGCCCTAGCACCGACGATTAGAAGTGGACTGACTGGACCTCGACATACCACCTCAGTGTTGAGTAGTGTTTCTGCGCAAAAAAACTGGGAAAAATTACAAATTTGGCCGAATGGAGTGGCGGCAAATCGAGAAGAAGCGCATTTATTTGTGGCGAAAAAGGGTCATTTTAGATTATCTGTGGCGGACTGTGGAATGATTCAAGGATTCCCCGAATTTTGGAGGATTGAGGGGGCAGTTTATATGGGATTAGGGCAAATTGGCAATGCGGTTCCTCCACCCTTGGCATATCGAGTGGCGGAATCGATTCATCAAGCGTTATCCTGAAGTGCTTCTGCAACCAGTTCGCGTAAGCGTTGAGCATGGTTGTTTGTAATCCGTTCCCATCCGTTAAAATAAGAATCAAGAATATGGGGGTTATTTAATGTGGAACCTCTCTCGATCAGGTATTGACATCTATCCTGCAAAATGGCAAGCATTCTCTCGGGGGAGTATCCAGTTTTTAGATCCATTTTAGGTCGGTACTCTTTTATAGAGTATTGTCTCTTGTGCAGTTTACGTGCGTCTTCAAGCGTATAAACGTCTTTTTCCCCTACTATTTCATAGAGTACAGACATAGTGAGCCGTTCGGGAGCAAGTTTGGCGAGTTGATAATCCGATTGGATGTAGGCTTTTTTTTCGGCAATCCAAGGAGTCATTGCTTGGGGAGAACCATAGAGACAGTAGTTTAAGATTTTCCACCCCTCACTGTAGAAGCCAAATAACCAATGTTTGCCCTGCCATTTTTTAATATGCTCCAATCCAAAGTCACGAACGGTGGTGACAGAAGACTTGGTGCTTGACTTCAACTCAAATGGAATTTGATATCCATTGTTCAGGAGAATCGCATCGATGCCACTACGGGTTGGATTGGCAGGCTTTTCTAATTGAAATAAGGTAATGAGTTGAGATTCTCGCTCATCATCTTGAGCTATCTCTTTAACTATTTCTTTTTTATCATCTTGAATTGTCATAATTTTTAAAATTTATCTAATAAAAACTCTCAGGATTGTTGTAGCAGTTAGGCCATAAAATTGAGAATTTAAACTCTCTTTTTTAGATGACTAAATCTGGTAAATGAATCTGTAAGAATGGCAATTGAAACTACTATAAATTAAGGAGAAATTAAGGACACGGCAGCAGCCGTGTCCTGAGAGTGGAACGTCAGAAATTGGGGAAATTTATCCAGCAATTCTGAGCAGTTCTACATCAAAAATTAAGGTAGCATTGGGGGGAATAACACCACCGGCACCGCGAGCACCATAGCCTAATTCTGGGGGAATCACTAATTCGCGACGTCCACCGACTTGCATGGTGGAGAGACCTTCATCCCAACCTTGGATGACTTGACCGACTCCGAGTTTGAAGGAAAATGGCTGATTGCGATCGCGCGAACTGTCAAACTTTGTGCCATCTTCTAAGGTTCCGGTGTAGTGAACCACAACGGTTTGCCCCTTTTGCGGGGTTGCGCCGGTTCCCTCCTCGATTTCCGTATATTTCAAACCCGAAGGTGTCGTTACCATAGTTGTCGTTGTCTCCTCTTGTGTGGTGTCAGCGCTGGCGATTGGCGTCTGAGCGGTCAACCGTTGCGCCAGTAGCGATTTGCTGGGCGTTGGTACTTCAGTTGTGGTTTGAGTTGGCTGAATGTTGGATGCGATCGCCTGACTGGAGCGATCGGTAAACTGAGCGACTACCAGCACCAAAACGCAGGCCAGCATCACCCCAAAGCTGATTAAAATTTCTCGCAAAATCAGTCCTCCTGAGTAGCCTGTAATGGCTCCAATCGTTGGGTTCGGGATTGACAAACCAGCGATTGTAGCCTGATCCCTACTCTAACGCCAAATGTCCCCCTGGTCGTCGCGGATTTCTGAATTGAGAATCGGATGGTGGGAGTCAACCCGCTTACCGCCACTGCTTATTTTCCAAGTCCCGAATTTGACGTTCTAGGCGATCGAGCCGTCCTCTGAGTTCGTCCATTTCCGCTTGACGCGGCACTCCTAGGTCTTGCATCACGTTGCGAATCTGGCGCTGCACCTGGGTTTCAAAATTCCCCTGTTCCGATTTCATCTGCTGCATGAGATCGTCTACAAAATGTTTCGCTTGGTCGGGATTGAGTTTGCCATCTTGGACCCACTGGTCGCTGACCTCTTTGATTTTCTCGGCGACTAGAGAGGTTGTACCAATGCCGATTAATAGCAGTTGCTTGAGCAGATTATTCGCATCCATATTGTTTTATTGTTTTCCTCTGACTGGGGTGGTGAAAATATCATCTACGATAGCGCGGGCCTTCCAAAGCGTGCGATCGCTGGCTCTATTCGGGCCCACTCTTCTATTGTGGGATATCCTATCCTGATTCTGCGGCTGTTCTACCTCATCCGTTGTAGGGTTTCCATTCTGAGGCAGACTGCCCTTAGCCCAGATACTTAGGGTACTATGAAACAAAGGGTTGCTCCATGAGTGAGGAAACCCGCACTCGTTTTTGCTCGCCCCGTAACGGATCAAACCCCCGTTTGCCATCATGTCTGACTGTCCACAGTGCCATCAATCCGTTGATGTCCAAGCTGTCAAATGTCCTTACTGCCAAACCCCACTCAAAGGATTTGGTCACCCAGGTATTCCCCTGCATCAGGCCAACTCGGAAGGGTTTTTATGCCAGAGTTGCACTTACCATGAGGACGATACCTGCAACTATCCCCAGCGCCCCTACGCGAAAACCTGTACGCTTTATCACGATAAATCTCAACCCCTAGTCCCGGTGATTCACACCCCCTATTCTCAGTCGGGGTCCTTGGGTGGCCTGAATCGATGGGTGAGGAGACATCCGGGGTCGATCGCAGTGGTGGCGATCGCCCTGATTAGTCTCTTCCTGGCACTCCGGTAAAGTCACCGGCCAACTAAACGCGATCGCCCACTTCGGCAATCAACTGGTCCAAAGACTGTTGCATCTGAGTACAAACCAACTGATAACATTGATTGACATACTGACGATCGCCTGCTGCCTTTCGTCCATAACGCTCAAAGGCGATCGGTGCACAAACCCGGGTATGAATCTGTGCCGGTAGGGGAAAATTCGGCCAAGGTCCAAAGGCAATCCCCCAAGGCAATCCCAAATAAATCGGAAACACCACCGGATCAATCCCCAATAACCAAGGCATCCCCCACTCCTCATGCAACTGGCGCATTTGTTTGTAAATATCCGCCATCACAAACAGGGTGTCATGAGCACCATAGGAAATAATCGGTAAAATTGGGGCATTTTCGCGTAGGGCCAACTTAATAAACCCCTGGCGCCCGGCAAAATAAATTTTATCCCGGAGGTGATGGGGACGAAACACATCCTCGGGACCTCCAGGATAGACTAACACCGTTGCCCCCTTTTGCAGCGCTGCGATCGCCATTTTGGGATGGGCCCGCAGCGCCCCACATTGGGCCGCTTGATGAACCACCATCTCGGGAAAGACATCCCAAGCTCTTGGGTGCATCAGTCCGTAGGTCAGGCGATCGAACCCTTGGCGACGGAACCAATCATACATAAACATAAACATATCCGGTGTCGCCAGTCCGCCATTGTGAGAACCCACCACCAGCATTTTGCCCTCGGGTAAAACATGATGCCATCCGTCGGTTTGCACGCGAAAATAGTGGTGGTATGCCCATTCCCACAGGGGCATAAACGATTGAATCACCCGGGGGTCACGCCGGTCTAACGACCAACCATCATAGGGATGGCGATCGCCCTTTCGTGCGAGGAACCCAGGTGCAAAGAACGATTCCAGGTTGTCAAACAAAGCCTCTCCCAGCCCTTCCATAAGCAGAATAGCGCTTTCCAGAATAATCTGGTCTGCACGCTCTTGACAAATCCAACAACTTTCGAGACCGCAATTGTTTCTCTGTGGCCCTCTCACCCCCAGATTTCCAGTCCCCTATCCCGATCCACAACCCGGAGATATCCTCGTCACATCCTCGTCATATCTGCCTTCTACATTAAAAATAGTCAGCCCTTCAACCCGGTTGAAACGGTCTCAATCAGTGCTGATGCGGGTCTTGACTTTATGCTAGAATGGTCTATAAAATAGCTCGTCTCCATCCTTAAGGAAATCTGACTCAGTTCCCTCTGGGTCTCACCCGGACATAAAAGCAGGCAGCTTTTTTCCTGGATTCTTCCCGATTGATTTCAACGAGCTATATTATCCCGACTGCAAGCAAGAACGCTCGATTTTTAAGGTAATGCAGGAGTTTTGCAGCAGGAGTTATCCCGAATGAAAACAACAAAGGATCAGTTCAACACCCCCTCAAAACAATTGAATAATTCTCATGATCAGGGTTCGGCCCCCGGTTGGCAAAAAACCCTAACCTATTTCTCAATCTTCCTCCTCGGCGCGAGTGCTACCTGGTCCGCGACGCAATTTCTGAATGGACCAACCCTGGTTTCACCCCAGGTTAGCGCTGCCTCTGCTGTTGCAGTCCAGGCGGCGGCCCCACAAATTCAGGCCAGATTGCCAGTCGCGGAAACCAATTTTATTACGGATGTGGTTCAAAATGTGGGTCCTGCGGTGGTTCGGATTAATGCATCGCGTACCGTAACCAC
>NZ_JAFLQW010000304.1 GCF_017313335.1 Phormidium pseudopriestleyi FRX01
CCGGATAACGACTGAAGTCGTTACTACAAACAGTTAGAGGCTACTTTATTAGGAGGCGCTGACTACGCGATCGCGTCCGGCAGCTTTAGCTTGATAGAGGGCGACATCAGCGGCACGGAGGACGGCTAGTCCGGTTTTGCCATGTTGGGGAAAGCTGGCAACGCCTAAAGAGAGGGTGATGCAGCCGAGGGATTGGCCTGCATATTCGACTTGTAACAATTTTATCTTTTTTCGCAAGCGTTGGGCGCGATCTTGAGTGATGCTTAAAGGAGCTTGGGGTAAAATGAGGGTAAACTCTTCCCCTCCATAGCGACAGGGGATATCTGTAGGGCGGATATTTTTTTGGAAAAACTCTCCCAATTGTCGTAAGACTTGATTTCCAGCTTCGTGACCGAAGGTATCGTTAAATTCTTTGAAGTGATCGACATCGATCATGATCAGGGAGAGGGGATATCCCTTGAGTTCAGCTTGATAGACTTCCCGTTCCAGGGATTCTTCTAAATAGCGCCGATTGTATAAACCCGTTAGCGGGTCGCGAATGCTTTGGTTATGAAGGGTTTCTCGCAATTTTAAATTCGCTAAGGCTAGGGCAATATGTTCGGCAACTGTCATTGCTAAGAGTTGGGTTGTATTCGATAATTGTCCTTTATCTGGGGTACATAAATAGAGGACGCCGAGGGCTTTTCCCTGGGCCATCATCGGGACGCAGCAATATTCAGCGGGTAAGAGATTTTGGTGGAGGTGCTGGCAAATTAATCCATTTTGCATATTCCCGACAAAATGCACCCGTCCTCGTCGCAATGCCCAACATTCATTGGGGGCAAATACTTTCTGACTGCTAAAGGTAATTCCCCAACTGGCAACGACATCGAGTAAATTATTGAGGGAGTTAATAATAAAAACTGCACCGGGAATGTTGGGAAAGAGTAATTTACAGGATTGGGCGATCGCACTGTAGGCTTCTTTTATGGTTAGGCAAGCTTGCAGCAAATCGCTCATTTCACTGAGTAAGATTAATTCTCGCTGACGCACTTCGAGTTCTAGAGTTTTTTGGTGTAATGCTTCCTGAGCTTGTTTACGTTCCTCAATTTCTTCTAGGGCGCGATCGCGCATGGACCGATAATCCTGAAGGCGGCGAGTGAGGTCCGTGACATCTTCGATGGCTAAAAGAGCGTAAAACCCCTTACTGTCAAAAGATTTCACCCCAGTTACCGTGGTATGTTGGATCCGGAATTCCCCATCCGGAAGCGGGGCGGGAATCAGGTGTTTGTGGAGTTGGGAGGAAAAAATAGTCGGAGGGCCGCCTTCAAAGACTTGTTGGAGTCGGTGGTGATACTTCGGTTGGGTTAAATGAGGAAAGCGATCGCCCAAATTCTTGCCTACAATTTCGCTTTTTGGAATTTTTGTCCAATCCTCTAGGCAACTATTCCAAAACAGAACAATAAAATCTTCCCGCAGGACGCAAGCACCCACGGGAACTCGGTCGAGAATTCCGAATTTCTCCTCAACCCGTTGGATCTCATTCATTCTTCCTCACCCTCTTCTATCATCTCTAGGGCTGTTAGTAAGGCATCAAAGGAACCAACCTTAAAAATCAAAATAATATCTCCAGCAATTTGGAGTTGTTCAATCGTAAAGCGAGCCTGAGCTAATAAAATTGTGGTGTTAGGCTCTAATTGCTTAGAACTCAACAAGTGTTCGACAGTATCTTCTAAATACATGGGCAAGGAATAATTGAGATGCTGTTTGAGCAAATTGCTCATCGAACCCATCACCCCATTGATCACAATATTGCCCACTTCTGTCAGGGTCCCGATTTTGACGGCATCGAGGTCGGGAGTTCCGACTTCCTCATTGGTCAACAAAGCAACTAATTTAGAGGCGCTATCTGTGGGAAAAACTAGCTGGGCCAGACCACTAAATGAGCCACTAAAGCCAAGGCGTACTGCTGAAACTAGAGAAACTCCCAGGCGGGTTTCCAGTTCTTGCTTCATTTGCTCGGGGGAAAACACGCGGATAAATGGAACCTGCAAGCGGATGTGGCAATCAATCATTTCATTGAGGACACTTGCTGCTCTGCCAACACCAATGTTGACCAATTCCTGCAAGGTATCCAGTTGGTCAACGGTTAAATTCATCAAGCATTCTCCTCTGTACAACCCAATACTTTTTTCAGGGTATTATTCAATTCATCCGGTTTAGGCGGCTTATTAATTACTGCCTTTGCTCCCAAATCAAAACAGTGTTTACGGGAGGTTTCTTGAATATCGGCTGTAATAACAATCACAGGAATTGTGTAGTCGTTCTCCTTTAAAAAGGTTAAAACATCCCATCCATCAAATTCCGGCATCAATAAATCTAATAAAATACAATCTGGCACTTCTTCATCTAACAGCCCGATCGCCTCACGTCCATTGGAGGCTTCTCGGGTAAGGTATCCCTGTTTTTGTAAGGATTTACAGATAACCCGACGGGTAAATTGTGCATCATCTACAATCAAAATTAACGGCATTGTTCTATTGTTTACACCAGAGTAACGGCAAGGTTTATATCCTTTTTTGAGGTCCTTTTTGAATACAAGGTACGAAACATCGGTGCGTTGAGACGACCCCTCCTACGAATATCCATCACATCCTTTAGAGTAGCGCAATCGTCAGGCGATCGCGTTCCTCAGCCTCAGACTGATAGAGTGCTATAGCGTTTCCCACAGTCATTCGCGTACATTTTTGGAGTGCGAGCATCTTGCTCGCTCTTGTCAAGAGCGAGCAAGATGTTTGTGTTCCTCTAAATATCTGTACGCGAATGAGTCCAGGAACCGCTATATAGCAATCCTAAATGATTTATGACATATATAGCGAGTCTCTCCCCCTTTGGGCCCCCTTATGTTGGGGGTGAGGGCATTCCACAACTGATAAAGGATCTACTATATCATGGCAGAAAAGCGCAAACAAAAATTTATAGTTTGATTAAGGCTGTAGTCTGGTGCTAATTATTTGTCCGGGAATTCACGAACAGAAACTGACGCAGAGTTTTGTCTCGACTTTGCTGCCGAACCGAGTCTCGTTGGGCACGACTCCCCAAGTTTGGATTCTCCCACCGAGCGATCGCCCTTATTTTCCCCTAGAAATCTTACAGTTTTTGCACCAAAGCGGGGCGATCGACTTGAATAGTCCGGCATCCACTGAACCGTTCATTTGGATCGGATTCAGCGCCGGAGTCGTTGGTGCAATCGGGGCCGCCTGGGGGTTATATTCTCTTCAATGTCCGGTTCAAGCCTTTATTGCCATTGATGGCTGGGGGGTCCCTCTATTTGCACCCTTTCCGATTCACCGAGTCAGTCATGATTATTTTACCCACTGGAGTTCGGCCCTATTGGGACCGGGATGCGAGAGTTTCTATGCTGATCCCCCGGTGGAACATTTGGCGTTGTGGCGATCGCCTCAGTCTGCCGTCGGTTGGAGGATTCCACCCTCGGGTTCTATTTTGTCACCCCAGCGCACCACAGCGGCTGAATTTTTAAGGTTGGCGATCGGTGGAGGATGGTGACGAGAGGGGACTGGGGGGGAGTTTGGGTCATAAAAATGCGGTAAACCCTATCCCGATCAGGCTGTGTAAGCGTTGGCAGTAGGAAGAAAAAGCGTTGCACGAAACAGGCGATCGCAGGCTGTCAAAAATAGAAGATAATAGCCACAGCAAAACCAACCGTGGATCGACTGCTAGTGCAACGCTACAGTACGGGAGTAATACAGTTTTTTTGTATGTAAATTTATATTAACCCGAAAAACCATAAGTAAAAATATTAATTATTTATGAATATAATAGATTTAAGTCTATATTAAAGGGTTATTCTGAGGAGAAAGGCCATTGAAGCAGTCAACCCTGCACCAGCTTAGAGTCTTTGAAGCCGTAGCTCGTCATAAGAGCTTTACTCGGGCTGCTGAAGAACTATTTTTAACCCAACCCTCGGTTTCGATGCAAGTGAAACAGTTGGCGAAGTCGGTGGGAATGCCACTGTTTGAACAAGTCGGGAAACGGCTATATTTGACTGGAGCGGGAGAGGAATTGTTAGGAACTTGTCGCGACATTTTCGATCTCCTCTCCCAATTTGAAATGACGGTGGCCGATCTGCAAGGTCTCAAACAGGGACAATTAAAACTGAGCGTGATTACCACGGCCAAATATGTCATTCCTCGCTTACTCGGGCCATTTTGTCAACGCTATCCAGGAATTGACATCTCCCTCAAGGTGACGAACCACGAAGGATTGCAAGAACGACTGAATGATAATCTCGATGATCTGTATATTTTAAGCCAACCTCCGGCGACTCCGGATGTCTGCTGTCATGAGTTTCTAGACAATCCCCTGGTGGTGTTAGCACCGATAAATCATCCCTTAGCATCCCAGAAAAATATCCCGATTGAACGGTTGAATGGGGAGCCATTTATCATGCGTGAACCGGGTTCTGGGACCCGGCAAGCGGTGCAAAAAATGTTTGAAGATCGGGGGGTGGCGGTGAAGGTGCGCCTGGATCTGGGCAGCAATGAAGCCATCAAACAGGCGATCGCCGGAGGATTGGGAATTTCCGTACTCTCTCGTCACGTTTTGACCCTGGATGGTTGGCAACATCAACTGACAATTCTGGATGTGGAAGGTTTTCCAATTCCGCGACAGTGGTATGCCATTTATCCCAGTGGCAAACAACTTTCCGTAGTGGCGCGGACCTTTTTTGAATATCTCCTGAATGAAGGGAAGCAGGCGATCGAGAATTCGACGAGATTAGCGCAGCAGCAGTCAGAATGAATCTCCCCACTCTGGAAAATCCGGCGAACCAATCCCAGGGCGATCGCCGGATTATTCTTAACCTTAATTCGAGACCTCAGTTATCTCAATCACCCGCCCTTGGCGATCTTTCACAAAGAAATTTAGGGGCTTTTCTCGGCGGATTTTGTACTTAACCCCAGTCATCTGCACCCGCAATAACAACTGTTCGAGGCAATCATGGTCAAACCCAACATGGCGTTGTCGGTTTTTGCTGCCTAAACTCGCGCCAGAAATGACGTGCAGTTGAGTATTTTTCTGTAATTGATACCAGAGTCCATCAGGACCCGCGATGGTTTGAGTCGCCGAGGACCCCATTGGGGAGGACATATAAAGGGGGTCGATGCCGGTGCCGCCTAGGGTTTGCTCGTAATTATAGTAATAATGTAAGGGGACTTCCGCCGCTGGCAATTCCAGCAACCCTTCATAAAGCTGTCGGGCAGTCTCCAAATCTGAAACCATAATGGTGTAAACTTTCGGGGCGCTGGTGAGGAACATCCACATCGCCACGCCATAGGCGGCGAGTAGCATCACCATAATTCCCTGGGTAGAAAAGAGACTATCCAGAGGCAGGGATGGCAGCAACGAGCTTAATGTCGGAGGAATGCTAACAGTTAGAGCCATGTACGTTTCAATAGGGTAAACCAAGGGTTAGATTGAGCGATCGCTTGCACCGTTGGGGTGGTGACCCCCTTCATTTTAGGTCAATCTGATTGTAATTAATTGTAACAAAGCTGGACAGAACTCATCAAAGCATCCAGTTAGCGTTGGGGATGCGAATTTGCCTCAACTGTGGATATATTACAAACATCCGTCCGGGACATCTGGAGTCCTCTAGGGACTTTAACCCCCTAGTGGGTGATGCAACTGACCCGTTTTCAAAGGAAGTTCGACCTTATGCAACCGCCTGTTTTTTCTGAATGTCAGCACCCACTGGTGCAGTCCTTGTTTCAAAGAAGCGATCGCGAACTGCTGACCCTGTTTCAGCGCCACCCTGATGAGGGCAAATACTTCACCGCCATTTTTGGGCGCTATAGTTCCATCGTTTATACCCTGATTCAACATCAAGCTAAATCTCCCGTTCAAGGGGATTATCTATTTGCCATGACTTGGCGACATATCTATCACGAACTCCGGGGACTCGATTTACGCTTCGAGGAAGGCGCTTCCACTCCCTTTACGTTACAAACCTGGCTGATTAATATGACCGCTTGGTGTATCGAACACGCGGAATTACCCCCCGTCGAGTCCATCCACTATTCGTTACAAAATTCCCCGCCTCCGTTATGGTGTTATGTGGAACAAGCTTTAGATCTCCTCTCTCCCTTGTTAAGAATTACGGTCTTAATGGCACGGACATTTCATTGGAGTGAAACTCGAATTTCCGCCTATCTACAAGCAGAAGGAGAAACGATCGCCCCTGGAGAGGTCAAGGCATTACTTGAAGAAGGATATCAACGCTTAGAATCCGCCTTACCAACGGATATTAGAACCATTTATTTGGACGCTTTCCCCCCTCATTCCAATTCGGCCCCCGCTTTACAAAACGCCACCTAATCTCATCAGGACATCTCATTAGGACAAGGCACTGCCTTGTCCTAACTCTACTTACTTATGCCTCTGGTTCGACCCCTAACGCCCGTAATTGGGCGGTGAGGGCCTCTGCCCGGTCTCGTTCCTGTTGCCATGCCACACGCAACTCTTCTGGCATCAGTAACCGTTCCCCGCTATCCCCGCGATAAAAGGCAATCAGCTTTCCTTCTACGGCCAAACGTAACCCCAAAACGGTACTATAACTATCTGCGATCGGCTCATAAAC
>NZ_JAFLQW010000625.1 GCF_017313335.1 Phormidium pseudopriestleyi FRX01
CCTTCGGCGGGGCTCAGGGCTCAGGACAGGCTTCGGCGGGGCTCAGGGCTCAGGACAGGCTTCGGCGGGGCTCAGGGCTCAGGACAGGCCTCTCCCCCTTTGGGAGAGGGATTTAGGGTGAGGGCGGCGAGCATTGGGATGCTCCCAATTGAATTTCGTGTCATGGCTCTGCCGCCTGTTAGATTGATTGAATCCACTGGAGGCAGAGCCTCCAAAGGCGCGTGACTTGGCAGAGCTTTCGTCACGAGGAATCAACCCTACAGCAATTGTAGGGTGGGCACTGCCCACCTTATTGTAGGTGGGCAGTGCCCACCCTACTCCTACTTATTCTATCCGGTTAAATCATGACCAGTGGTCTGTTCAATATAGTCCACTACTTTCTGATAATCATCGGGGTTACTTTGGGGATGGATGATAATTCTCATGCCACTATCGGGTAAGAAAAAGGAGAGTTTTCCATTTCCTGGAGCGCAACAAAAAGAACTAATTCGATTCAAATCGATATCGTATTCTTCGCGCTCGTACTGAATTTTCACCCAATGAGAGCCGAGAGAGTATTGTACGGTTTTGTTGATGAAATTTACCACGGTTTGATAAGCTTCGGTATTACTCTGAGGATGAATAACAACAGGAGTGCGACTTTGAGGTAACCAAAAGGCAATTTTTCCGTTTGGCGATCGACAAAAAGCACCGATCCGCGCTAAATCGACGACGTATGTCTCTCTGTCATAAATAAATTTGACCCAATACGTCACAAAACCTCCTCACTCGGCAATTCAATCGCATTTACAGCCCTGTCATCAGTTACGATCGCCCAGGAGTGACAGCAGCAGAAATCTCCGATGAAACCGAGGGTTCTGCATCCTCATCAGACAGAGAAGCTAATGCCGCTTGGATGAAGCCTTTAAACAGGGGGTGCGGGTTACTGGGTCGAGATTGAAACTCGGGATGGAATTGGGTGGCAATGAAAAAGGGATGAGAGGGGAGTTCGATAATTTCCACCAGTCGTCCATCGGGGGAAGTTCCACTCACCACATATCCGGTTTCAATAAAGAGGTTGCGATACGCATTATTGAACTCATAGCGATGGCGATGGCGTTCGTAAATCACCTCTTTTTGATAAACCGAGGCCGCAAGGGTATCAGGAATTAAGCGACAGGGATATAATCCCAACCTCATGGTGCCGCCCAAATCGACCACATCTAGCTGTTCAGGAAGGAGGTTGATAATCGGGTTGTTGGTATCAGGGTCGAATTCGGCACTGTTGGCATCTTCCAATTTGGCAACGTGACGCGCCCATTCGATCGCCGCGCACTGCATTCCTAAACATAATCCCAGGAAGGGAATCCGCTGTTCCCGGGCATATTGAATCGCCAATATTTTTCCATCTACCCCGCGAATCCCAAACCCGCCCGGGACTAAGACTCCTTGCACGTTTTTGAGAAATTTTTCAGCGCCGTAGGCTTCAATATCTTCAGAGTTGACCCAACTGAGATTAACATCTGCCTCATAGGCGATCGCCGCGTGTTTAATCGCTTCAATAACGGAGAGGTAGGCATCACTGAGGCGAACATATTTCCCGACAATGGCAATATTGATGGGTTTTCCACCGCCATACAACCGTTCGACTAGGGTTTGCCACTGACTGAGATCCGGTTGGCGGGGGTCGAGTTGCAGTAAATCCAGGGCTTGCTGGGCCAATCCTTCCCGTTCTAAAATCAGAGGAACTTCATAAATGCTGCTGGCATCTTGCGCCGTAATCACGCAGTGAGCCGGTACGTCACAGAACTCTGACATTTTTTCCTTGAGTCCCGATGGCAGAGGGCGATCGCATCGACAGACTAAAATATCCGGCTGGATCCCAATCGATCTAAGTTCCTTCACCGAGTGCTGGGTGGGCTTCGTCTTCATCTCTCCAGCCGCAGCAATCCAAGGCACAAGGGTGACATGAATGTACAAAACATTATTGCGCCCGACTTCCTTGCGAAACTGCCGAATCGCTTCTAAAAAGGGTTGGGATTCGATATCCCCAACAGTCCCGCCAATCTCCGTAATCACCACATCAGGATTGGTATTTTTAGCCACCCGTTTGATGCGTTCTTTGATTTCATTCGTAATATGGGGAATCACCTGAACGGTTCCCCCCTGATAATCCCCACGCCGTTCTTTATTCAAAACTGCCTGATAAATCGAACCTTGGGTAACGCTATTAAGACAAGACATAGACGTATCAGTGAAGCGTTCATAATGTCCTAAGTCTAAATCGGTTTCAGCGCCATCCTCAGTCACAAAGACCTCTCCATGCTGAAAAGGACTCATGGTACCGGGATCAACATTAATATAAGGGTCCAACTTCAAAATGGAGACAGAATAATCCCGGGACTTGAGCAAACGTCCTAGACTCGCGGCGACAATCCCTTTTCCGATACTGGAAACGACCCCACCCGTGACAAACACAAACTTACTCATAAAATTTACCCAACGCTGTGATCTACGCGCCTATATCCTGGGTTCATTGTGCCACATTTTACTGCATGAGTACCCTCGATCCTCGTCCTAAAACCCCGAATCCTAACGGGGAACGGGAGAATGCCCGATTTTCAGTTCGGGTGATCAGACAACCCTTGAACTGCGGATGTCGGATGGGTAATGCCCAGATTCTTCTACAGTGAGGATTTAGACCTAGCCCTGTCAAGGTGGTAAATTTAATGACGAAAAATCCTTTTTTCATGTAGGGGTTTGGTCTCCAAACCCTCTGATCTGATGTAGGGGTTTGGTCTCCAAACCCTCTTGAGGCTACAAATAGGGAGCATCCCTCACCCTAAATCCCTCTCCCAAAGAGGGAGAAGCCTGTCCTGAGCCCTGAGCCCCGCCGAAGCCTGTCCTGAGCCCTGAGCCCCGCCGAAGGGGGTCGAAGCCTGTCCTGAGCCCTGAGCCAGTCGAAGGGTCGAAGGGGGGGTCGAAGGGGACTTTGAATCTGGCTCCCATTCTCCCAAAAAGGGAGAATGGGGCTGGTGGGGGATGAGGGCAGACTGTCCAAACATCGGATGCACCCTACAAATACACCTTGACAAGGCTAGGATTTAGACCCCCTCATTAAACTGGCAAGATTGAGGGCAAATGTTACGCTGGCACAACCGGGGTTCAACCCAAGGACTCTGGGTGCTAGGGTGCTAGGGAATGATGGGAACAAGTTTCGGGAGAGAATCCCCCTAGGATGGCTCCTTCTGTGGATTATCCGCATTATTAAGATTGGCGATGGGTTTGAGCAAAGAAAACAGCAAATGAAAAAGTCTAGCAATCGACCGAAACTCTTACCACTGGCAATATTTGGGGTTCTGACGGTGTTTCCGGTATTCGGGACCCTTGGGGGGACTGTATCCGGGGGTACAGCGCCAGGAACCCTCTCTGCTTTGATTCCCGGTGTTGATGGGGTCCCGATCGCCCAGGAAACTGAGGAACCTCGGGAATTACCCCTGATTGATCCGAATGCTGAGGACCCTGTTGATGTCGCACCCCAGGACTGGGTTGATTTTGAACCCCCAAACCCGGTTAATTCTGAATCCGAGGATCTCAAGTTTGAACAAGTCATGCAAGGGGCCGTTGCTAAAAATTTGAGCCGTCGCCCCCTAAGTGAGATTATCTCGACGGTGGCGGAACAATTAATCGGCACCCCTTACGTTGCTGGTTTATTAGATCAATCCTCCGATGAAACCTTGGTCATTTCCCTCGCCGGGTTTGACTGTGTATTATTCATAGAAAGTGTCCTGGCGATCGCCCGAGGAATTGCGGTGCGGGATTACACCTACCAAGGGTTTAGCGATCGCATTGAAGAACAACGCTATCGCGATGGTAAACTCACCGACTATTGCAGTCGTCTCCACTATTTCTCAGACTGGATTTATGATAATAGCAAACGCGGTCTCGTCGAAAATATCACTCCATCCCTTGGCGGAATTCCTCTGAATAAAACCTTGAATTTTATGACAGAGCATCGTCAAAGTTATCCCCAACTCACCGATGATGTGAATTACGACTGCATTCGTAAAGTAGAAGCCAATCTCAAGGAAGTTTCTCTAACCTATATTCCCCAAGACCAAATTTCTACCCTCTACGATCGCCTGCAACCGGGCGACATCATCGCCACCGCTACAGATATCGAAGGACTCGATGTCACCCATACTGGATTTGTTTATCAATCCAAAGATGGCAAAATGGGATTTATTCATGCGTCTCCCAGTGGTCAAGTCACGGTTTCCCCTGATTTACAATCTTATGTCCAAGCCGTGGAAGGTCAAATTGGCATTATTGTCGCCCGTCCCCTAGATACCCGTCCTCAAGTCCCGGATACATTACCTTCTTTTTAACCCATTAAATGGGAAAATGACCGGAGAAATTCGGTTAATTTCCCCCTTTAAGGCTTGCTGAATTCGAGCTAGATTTTACTGACACCCATGCGAAACATTTTTCTGTCCACGGCCATTGTATCTATTATGCTCACCACTCCTGCTGCTGCCCAACAACCGCTTTTTGTGGCCTATCCCCCCCCGGAACATAAAACGACTTCGGACCGGATTTTCTTGATTGGGAGTGCTGCACCGTCGGCGGAAGTTTTAGTCAATGGACAACGCATTGAACGCAGTCCGGCTGGACATTTTGCTCCAACTTTTCCCTTAGAATTGGGGGAAAATATTTTCACTCTAACCCATCAAGACCAACAACTCCAAATTAAGGTAACCCGAGAGTCTAGTTCGCCTCCAGTTCCCGAAGGTATGGCTTTTGTGGAGAGTTCTCTAACGCCGACGGTTGATATTGCTAGAATGCCGGGAGAGTTGATTTGTTTTGGGGCGATCGCCCCACCGAATGCTACGGTTTCCGTGCAAGTGGGCGATCGCACGATTCCCTTGATGCTGAATCGTGAATCGGTTTCTCTACCTTCTAATTTAGCGGTATTAACGGGAACAACTGACCCCAATATTTCCCGAGAAGCGGGTAATTTTGAAGGCTGTACTACTGCACCGCAAAATCCCACTAATTGGGGTCAACCGCGTTATCAATTGTCCATGAATGGACAAACCCAAACCCAAATGGCAGCGGGTAATATTGAGATTGTTTCCCCCAGTCAAATTACAGTGGCTGAAGTGACGGCAGATGCAGCAGTGGCCCGCACCGGACCCAGTACCAATCATTCCCGTCTCACACCGTTGCCGAAGGGGACTCGCGCTGCCGTGACAGGACGGGAGGGCGAATGGATTCGGTTAGATTACGGGGCCTGGATTAAAGCGGAGGAAGCGCAAATTGTGTCGGCTGGTATTCCCCCGCGATCGGCGATTCGGGGGGTGCGATCGCGACAGATTCCCGGATGGACCGAAGTGCTCTTTCCCCTGCAAACCGCTGTACCCGTTACAGTCACCCAGGGCGATCGCAACTTTGTTCTCACACTGCATAACACTGTTGCCCAAACTGATACCATCGCCTTCAACGACGATCGCTTAGTCGAACGCATGGATTGGCGACCTACTGGAAATGACCAAGTAGAATATACTTTTCATTTTAAACCCTCACATCAATGGGGATACAAGTTACGCTATGAAGGCACAACTCTGATTCTCTCCCTGCGTCATCCCCCCACCGTCACCGGCAGTCGCAATCAACCCCTAGCTGGGATGAGAATTCTCCTCGATCCGGGACATGGCAGCAGCGAGGACCTCGGTGCTCGCGGACCCACAGGTTATCCCGAAAAAGATGTCACCTTGATTGTCTCCAAACTCCTGCGAGATGAGCTCCAACAGCGCGGCGCTACAGTCTTAATGACCCGAGAAGGAGATGACGATTTATGGCCACACGATCGCGTTGAACAAATCGAACGAGACGAACCCGACCTCGCCCTCAGCGTCCATTATAATGCCTTACCGGACTTTGGCGATGCCATCAATACATCGGGAATTGGGATGTTTTGGTATAATCCCCAAGCTCATGATTTATCGGTATTTTTGCATAACTATTTAGTGCAGAAATTAAACCGCCCGTCCTATGGCGTGTTTTGGAACAATTTAGCCTTAACTCGTCCCACGGTTACTCCATCAATTTTACTAGAACTCGGGTTTATGATTAATCCGGTTGAGTTTGAGTGGATTATGGATGAAAAGGAACAGAAAAAGTTAGCCAAAACTCTGGCTGATGGGATTGTAGATTGGTTCGCGACAACTCGTTAAAGTCTCATTTCCCCCTACTCATAGGACCAGAAACCGGGTTTCTACGACAATTGTTGTTTCATGGCCTAAGTTAATGAAAGAAACCCGGTTTCTCAACCCCTACCCTAGGACCAGAAACCGGGTTTCTACGACAATTGTCGTTTCATGGCCTAATACCAATTTCATTAATATTGGCTACAGACTTGATATTAGGTTCAGCATCAGTCCTCATGTTTTATATTTATAATTAAGCTTAAACAAGCATTTAAGCATTTGTAATGGGTCATGGAGGTAGCCGCTTGTATGGACTTTGTGGAGATTAGACGATCGAAAGAATTGAGCGATCGGGCTGTAGAGTTGGCGATCGCTAATCAGGAGACTGAAGCGAGTGCAGTTTTTGCCGAGGCAACTACAGTTACTCGCTCTATTCGTAAAATGTCCAGTCGAGCCATTGCGCTGTGCGAGTTAGCAACAGCATTTCACCGAGCCAACCGTCATGATCAAGCACAGGCGCTGTTTGCCGAAATCCCCCAAATAGCTCAGTCCCTTTGGCCTGCTTCCAGTCGAGAAAACGTTCTGAGCGAGCTAGTGGCAGCGCTGGCGCAAGCCGGACAGTTTACCGAAGCTGCCTCGGTTGCGGCTTCTCTGGCGGGGGAACGCGAGTCCATCAAGGCGCTCAGGAGTTTGGCGACTGCCTTGACTCAAGCCGGAAACTTTGAGGAAGCGGCAAATGTGATTCGTTCGATTTCCAATGGGAGCGAGCGAGTCCTTACGTTTTTAGAGTTGGCCGTGGCATTGGAGAGCCGCGATCGCGCAGATGAAGCCAGCGCTATGTTCGCCGAAGCCTCCACGGTGGCTGGTTCTTTGGAGTATAGGTCGGTTTACTCTCTACTTCAGGTGGTGAAAAGCCTGGAGCAAGTTAACCGACCCAGGGAAGCGGATACCATTCTCACAGAAGCGAAAACGATCGCCTATTCTCTTTACAACGAGCGGCGAGAGAATAGTCTGAACCAACTGGCAACGGCACTCACACAAGCTGGACGGTTTTCTGAAGCCATAGAAGCCGCTCGCTCCATGCGGTATCCGAGTTGGCCCGAAAAGGCACTCTGTGAAATCGTCTCCGCGCTGGCTCGTTCTGGAGAGTTCTCTGAGGCCACTGCATTAGCCTACTCGATCCGCGTTGATGGTTATCGAGCCGAAGCGCTAAATCACTTGGGTGCAGCACTCAAGTTAGCCAATCGTGATGCCGAAGCTAGTACGATTCTCTCACAGGCGGAAGAAACGATGCAAGCCGCACTAAAAGCCAGGGCACAGGCGCTGGCTGAGGAGTTGGATTGAATGCGATCGCGAGTATCCTCAATCCTGCAATCGCGATCGTTCTGACATCTTACCCCGTCACCTCGTTTCTGCGACAATTGTTGTTTGATTGCCTAACTTAATGGTTTCTCAACCCCCTCCCCAAGACTAGAAACTATGGAAACTGCTCTAGTTGCATCAAGATAACCCCTAAAGGGGTTACTACGAACGAGCGAATTTCATTTAAAATAATCCAGTCAACCTATCTTAAAATTAAGTCCATGAACCTTCCTCGGGTGAGAGCGCCAGAATTCCCTTCCCATCAACCTTGGTTAAATTGCGATCGCCCATTATCCCTAAGCCAATTAAAAGGCCGAATTGTCCTGCTTGATTTTTGGACTTATTGCTGTATTAACTGTCTGCATATTTTACCGGATTTAAAATACTTAGAGCAAAAATATCCTGAACATCTCACCGTTATCGGCGTTCATTCAGCTAAATTCGAGAACGAAAAGGAAACGGAAAACATTCGGCAAGCGATTCTCCGATATGATATCGAACATCCGGTTATCGTAGACTCTAATTTTGAAATTTGGCAACAGTATGCAGTGCGCGCATGGCCGACTTTAATTTTAATTGACCCTCTGGGATATGTGGTGAGAATGGTTTCTGGAGAAGGGAAACGGGGGGAATTAGATGAGGTGATCGCCCAGTTAATCGCCCAGCAGCAAGCTCAGGGTTCCATCTCAATTCCCAATATCAAACCTGTCCTAGAAAAACAGAAAAATCCCTTAATTACCCCCTTAGCCTTTCCGGGAAAAGTCCTCGCCGATGCCGCCAGCCGTCGCCTATTTATTGCCGACTCCGGACATCATCGCATCATTGTCACCACCCTCGATGGCACCGTACAATCCATCATCGGCAACGGGACCCCTGGATTCACCGATGGGTCTTTCTCCGAAGTCCAGTTTTTTGGACCCCAAGGCATGACTTGGGATGGTAACTCCCAGCGTCTCTATGTGGCGGATACGGAAAACCATGCCATCCGCCAAATCGATTTCACCACAGAACAGGTGCAAACCCTCGCCGGAACTGGTGAACAAAATCGCACCCTGGGTCCTCAAAGAGGTCACGGGTTAGAGACTCCTTTAAATTCCCCCTGGGATTTAGAACTGGTTGGCGGGGAAGTATTATTGATGGCAATGGCCGGGTCCCACCAAATTTGGGCGCTGGATTTGATGGATGGTACAGTGGGGACCTACTGTGGCATCGGTGCAGAAGCTGGAATTGATGGAGAACTCGACGAGGCGGCATTTGCTCAACCCAGCGGCATTACCACCGATGATGAGGAACTGTTTGTGGCAGATAGTGAAATTAGTTCCATTCGCGCAGTCGGGTTAGGGGAGTCACCCAGGGTCCGCACCCTCTGCGGCAGTGGGGATTTGTTTGGATTTGGCGATCGCGATGGGACCGCAGAAGAGGCCCTATTGCAACATTGTCTCGGCATCGATTATGCCGAGGGATTGCTGTGGGTTGCAGATACCTACAACCATAAAATTAAAACCGTCAATCCCAAAACGGGAGAGTGTAAAACGGTTCTAGGAGATGGAACCCCGGGATTATTAGACGGGAAAAACACCGCCACCCGCTTGAGTGAACCGGGGGGTTTGAGTATTGCTACAGGTATCCTTTATATTGCCGATACCAATAATCATCGCATCCGACGGGTAGCCTTAGATACCCTCACCGTGACTACCCTAGAGTTGACTGGATTATGTGCACCGTTTGTTTTTGTACCCGAGAATTCAGCTAAAATCTGCTAACTTTAACACCAGAGAAACACGGTAGGGCTGGTAGCCTCGTGTCTTCAGACCGAGGTGGAAAGCCCACACGAGCGGTTTTAACCGCCTACACTGTAGTCCAACCATGATGAGGGTCGTTAATGTAGCGCCCTATCGTATTTTCCG
>NZ_JAFLQW010000454.1 GCF_017313335.1 Phormidium pseudopriestleyi FRX01
CCTCTAGCTTGAGAGAGACTGCGGGTTGAGCGATTCCGAGACCAGGCTTGCACCAATTGGGTGAGGGTGGCATAGAAGGCCGTTCCCGAGGCGATCGCCGCGATAAACGCAGCAGCTAACAGGAAATAAGGTGGCTCTGGATAGGGAAAGTTAGGCACGAATCTCTCCTACAAGACTGTCAACTCAGAAGGGTCAACTATCCACGGTAAAGGGGAAAGGCTCAACTGTAAAGAGGAAAGTGCCTCGGGTCAATCCTAAAGACCAATTTTTCCGAGGACGCTGGGACCCAAGAGGCCAGAAAGCGGGTTTCTTGACCAAAATGGAACCAGAAACCCGCTTTCTTAAATTCTGCCCAGGAAATCGGCGATTTCCCGAGACTACTTTTCCTCAAAAAAGGGGATTCCAGTTTGCATCGAAGGTAACAACGCCGCCGCACCTTCCCGAGAGAAATCAGCTAAAGCTCCCCAAGCGGCATCCAGTATCCGATTGGGGTGGATATCTTCCTTAATCAAGTTCCACAGACGGCGGACTTCTTCTGTATGGAGTCTGTCATCTTCGACTAACGCCAATAAGATTTGACGGCGCAGAAACGCACCTTCTTCTGAGAGGAGATAGCGCAGACCTAACTCGGCTGTGGGGATAATATCAAAATTGGTATCCGAACGGGCGATCGCAATCAAGTTTTCCAGACGACTCCACTGGAACTTGCTATCCTTAAATAACACATCTATCAACCGTCGTCGTAACTGCGGTGATTCTCCGGCAAGTAACCGTCTAGCGATATAAGGATAAGCCACATCAACGATTTTGAAATCAGGATCCATCGTTAAAGCTAACCCTTCTTGAGTCACCAGGGAACGAATAATCAGGGCAAACTTAGCCGGGACCCGGAAGGGATACTCGTACATCAACTCCGAGAAGCGATCGGTAATCGTCTTAAAGTTGAAATCCCGTACACTTTGGCCCAGGATATCCCCTAATACCGCTTCTAAGGCAGGGACGATCGGCCAGATATCCGTATCGGGGGTTAAAAATCCCAGTTTGACAAATTGTTCAGCTAATTCTACATAGTCTTTATTAATCAGATAAACGATCGCCTCAACCAGGTTTTCCTTGGTCGTTTCGTCTAGCTGATCCATCATGCCAAAATCAATGTAGGCCATGCGACCATCTGCCATGCCAAATAAATTCCCGGGGTGCGGGTCCGCATGGAAAAAGCCGAACTCCAAAAGCTGCTGTAATCCTGTTGTGACTCCAACTTCGATTAAGGCATTAGTGTCAATTCCCGCCCCTTGCATGGTGGGAATATCATTGAGTTTGTATCCCTCAATCCACTCCAGAGTTAGAACCGTATTGCTACTATATCGCCAGAAAATACTGGGAACCTTGACCCTTGGATTTCCGCTGAAGTTGGTCGCAAATTTTTCGGCATTGCATCCTTCGTTGAGATAATCGACTTCTTCAAAGAGTTTGGTCCCGAATTCATCGACAATTAAAGCCAGGTCATGGCCTAAATTCAAGGGCAACCAAGGTCCGATCGCCTTTGCTCCCCAGCGCATTAAAAACAGGTCCAGAGTCAGAACGGGTTTCAAGTTCGGACGCTGTACTTTGACCGCGACTTTTTCACCACTGTGCAAATAGGCTTGATACACTTGGCCTAAACTCGCTGCGGCAACAGGTTCGGGGGTAATTTTAGCAAACAGTTCTTCAACGCTTTTGTCGAGTTCTTGCTCAATGATGCGGTAGGCGATCGCACTATCAAAAGAAGGTAGTTGGTCTTGTAGCTTGATCAGTTCATCGAGGAAGTCCTTGCGGATCAAATCCGGACGGGTGGAAAGAGCTTGACCGACCTTGATGAATGTGGGACCTAGGTTGGTTAAGATATTCTGGATCTGTATCGCTCTTTTTTGTCGTTGTTGTTCCGCTTGGTTTGTCCACTCATCCCATTTCAAGCCCAAAATAAAACTAGCCAAATGCCAAATAACGGTGATGGCTCTCCAGATCACTTTCCAGGGACGGGAACGATAGTAACTGGCGATCGCCGGAGGATCATACCGCCGCATCTGGGCTATGGTTTTAGAACTCACGCCTTTCCTTGCCTCTAATACTTGGGTTGGATCTGAAGTGACCACCAGCCTTGCGGTCTGGCTTATTCAGATTATTTACTTATTTCTTAATATCTTAACCCATCTTTACAATTCTTTAACCCTTCTTGACCTATAGAATTCACTCTATTGACCTCACGGGTTATGTTGATGGGGAAAGATGACGCCTGAAGGCGTCACTACGAACGAAGAAGAAACCCCTTCCCCCGTTTGTAGTAACGCCTTCAGGCGTTCTCCCCCTGCAATTTACAAAAAAGACTTCAAACTATAAACCACCTCTTGCTGTTGTTCCTCAGATAATTCAGGGAACAGGGGTAGAGAGAGCACCTCCCGAGATGCCTGTTCTGCGATCGCCAAGTCACCCACTGCATAGCCCAATCCTTGATAAATCGGCTGTAAATGGAGCGCCAGAGGATAGTACACCGTAGCGGCAATCCCCGACTCGTTTAACTGCTGCTGAAGCCGATCGCGCCGTTGGCTATTATTTTCTTGACTTTTTACCCGAATTGTGTATTGATTCCAAACCCCTTGACCCCCGGGTAATTCTGACGGAGGGATAATTCCCGGCAGAGGTGCGAGGAGGCGGTGATAATTTTGGGCGATCGCCCGTCGGCGATCGTTCCAAAAATCCAGATAGCGTAACTTAATCTGAAGAATCGCCGCCTGTAGCGCATCGAGACGGCTATTAATTCCCACGGATTCATGATAATAGCGCCCACTCGCCCCATGCTCCTTTAATATCCGCATTTGAGCGGCGATCGCCGGGTCGTTTGTTGTAATGGCCCCGCCATCGCCAAAGGCCCCTAAATTCTTCGTGGGAAAAAAGCTAAAACAGCCAACATGACCGATACTACCAACCTTCTGTCCCGCCCAAGTCGCCCCCGTAGATTGGGCGCAGTCTTCGATTACGGCAAGATTGTGTTGATTGGCGATCGCCATTAACCTCGTCATCTCCACCGGCTGTCCATAGAGATGCACCAACAGAATCCCCCGCGTTTTTTCCGTAATCGCCGCTTCTAGGCGTTCCACATCCAAATTAAACGTCTCTGGGACAATATCCACAAAAACCGGCGTTGCACCTACCCGGGAAATCGTTTCACTCGTGGCAAAAAACGTGAAAGGGGTGGTAATGACTTCATCCCCAGGGCCAATATCCAGCGCCCTGAGTGCCAGATATAATGCATCGGTGCCGCAATTGCAGGAAACGCACTCTTTTGTGCCGATATAGGCGGCAAACTGTTGCTCGAATTCTGCCACAACCGGACCGCCAATATAACGTCCCGAGGCCAACAGTGCTAACACTGTGGCTTCCACTTCTTGGGCGATCGTGTGGTACTGCAAACACAGATCCAGGGGGGGGATATGATTCACGCCTCTACACCATCATTTTTTTAGATAAAATCAGATTTTGCCAGGGGGACCAACGCAGAAAATGCCAAAGTTTACAGTCTAGGAGTGGCCCCATTCCCATTCAAAAAACTTATAAGGCATTTTATAGTTAATGGGCGGTGGAGTACAAGTCATTTACCCTAAGCATTAGAAAAAGTATCACAAATAAGAAGCAGAATGGAGCGCATTGAATTAGATTTTATCGATTTGGGATTGGCCCTGGGATTGATGATATTGGCGATCGCTCTATCCGCATGGCAACGCCTGGGATTAGAGGGTCAACTGGCTTTAGCCACTGCTAGGACGATGATCCAGTTGCTGATGGTGGGATTTTTCTTAGAAGCAGTGTTTACTTGGAGAAATCCTTGGGCGATATTGGCTGTCCTGATGGTGATGCTCACTATTGCTGCAATTGTTGCCCGTAACCGGATTAGTCAAAAGATTCCTCGGTTGTTGCCTTGGGTGTGGGGTTCCATTGCAGTCAGTAGTGCCATCACCTTGGTTTACGTTAACTTGTTGGTCCTGCGACAGCCGGAAGCTTGGACAAATCCCCAATATATTATTCCTTTAACGGGGATTGTGTTAGGAAATGCGATGAATAGTGGAGCGATCGCCGGGGAGAGATTTGTGAGTACCCTGAACAGTTCCCCGGTGGAAATTGAAACCCATTTGTGTTTAGGGGCAACACCGGAACAGGCGATCGCTACCTATCGCAAAGATGCCATTCGCGCCGGATTAATTCCCACGATTAATACCATGATGGTAGTAGGACTGGTGACCTTACCCGGGATTATTACAGGTCAATTAATCAGTGGGGTCAATCCTATGAATGCCGCCGCCTATCAAATTTTAATTATGTTTATGCTGGCGTTTGCTTCTCTTGTGAGTGCCCTGTTAATTACTAAAGGGATTGCCCGAGAGTTTTTTAACTCAGCGGCACAACTTCAAAAATTTTGAAACAGTGCGCTAAGTTGCTGGGAATAGCCCGGTTTAGCCCTGTCAATTGGGAGTATGACGCCCGATAAAGGCCCCATAAGGGTCGTAAAGTTCCAGGGGAAGCTGGGCGTTATCGGCGATCGCTTCTAAGGCAGTTCGGAGGGTCTTCACGTGCAGATCTAAGCCTTGACGGACTTTCGGATCGCGGTTTGTGGTGGCAATTGTCGCCGTTTGTTGAATTTTCCGAATGTAGTCAGCACTTAACCACACACTGATGACACTATCGGTCAAGGTATATTCACAAACTTTGGGATTGCCTTGACAGGTATTGTTAAGGTCCGCCCGAGTTTTAGCGATCAGATTGGCTTTTTTGAGTTCCTCTTGCGCCACTTCTCGTTCCGCCTTGAACTCCTGGAGGGAGGCAGCGGTTTTGGGGTAGTAATAAGTGCCGGTGGGGACTTGTTCTGCTGAGGCAACGGCTTGGTTCCACTGGTCTACCGCTTGGGACCATTGATTGTTGAGGGTGGAATTTTCGGCGCGATCGGCTGCGAGAATGGCTTCCTCATAAGCCTCCGTGGCGATTTTTTCCTTAGTTTTGCGATCGCGGGAGAGTTCAAGCTGCGATCGATAGCTAGGCAGGAGTTGACTCGCCTCCTGATGGGCCATCGTGCCTCGCGGCAGGGCCTCTAACTGTTGGATTACCTGTTCCCAACTGGCATAGATAGTTTCCCAGCTTTCCACCGACTGAGCGACGCCACTGCGAGCGATTGCGACTTTAGCCACGGATAGAATCGCCTGCATTTGTTCGCGTCCAGTTTTTTCAGCCTGAATCCGCCCTTGAATTTCGGTTAAATTGGCCCGATAAGTCGGTAATTTTTCTAAAGCCAGAGGATAGACCGGACTATCAGGGGGAACGGATTCCATCAGGGCGATCGCCTGTTGCCAATTCGAGGCAACAGGCTCCCATACGGTCACCGGATGAGGCGGATTTTTCCCCTGAGCAACCGCACTCAAGGCACTATCCAGGGCAATGACCATTTCATCCAAACCTGCGGTGAGATTGCGATTTCGCCGCAGTAGGCGTTGAGCGGTCCCGTAATCTTTGGACCAGAGGGGAATGCCAGTTAAGAGTTGGCTGGCCGAGGTAAGTTGCGCTCTGGCGGCTTGAATTTGTTGTTGATATTGAGCCGCTTGCAGCAGTTCCGCAGAATCCTGGGTCAACTCGTTGGCGGTAACGATTTCCTGACAGGTGCCGATCGCGCAAGGACGAGACAGAGCGTAAAACGTGGCTGACCCCAAAACTAGGGCGATGGCAGCACAAGCGGAAAACGGCAATAACCAAGAACTGGGCTGATTTTGCGACTTCCGTTGCCGTTGGGGTTTTCGTTGCCGTTGCTTTTGAGTGGGTCGTTTTCGTTGCCGTTGCCGTTCCGGTGACAGTTCGAGTTGCTCCTCAAAGGCTTCCTCGGGTGGGGGGGCATCAAAGGGATTGAGGGGAAAAGCGGCGGCGGCCAAATCCATTGCCTGCCTTGCCTCTTCACTAATCGGAGGGGCGGTTTCCCGGGGATTGGGGGCGCTATGGGGAGGGCGATCGAGCAGGAGTACAGGTTCGCCCCCTTCCGGATCCATGACCGCCCCGAGGGGTTGGGGCGTTTTCAAGGCATGGTAAGCGTAGGGGTTTTTTTGACCCTTGACTCTCAGATAAAGTCGCAACTGACCTGGGACATACCCGACCAAAGCTAGAATCGCTTGTTGAATTGCTTTAAAGGTAGAGGGGAGGTCCAGTTTGACCTCCGGAGTATGTTCTCCCAGGACGATTAAATTGCCTTGCTTGTAAGCACAGCGAATTCTCAACGGCAAATTTTCCGGCAATTCAGCGTGTAAGCGTTCTTCGATGAGGTCGGCAATAGTTTTTAAATCGCCTTGGCGGACTGCGGTTGTCATAAATTTTTACCCCCGGTACACATCCTGTTGGTGCAGGTTTGGTGCTTACCGGCACGGGTTACGAACTGGCAAGCCTTCAAGTTAATTATTAGATAGCATACAACATCCTCCAAACGGTCAGATGTTAGCTTTTTTTGACGCAACGGGGATGAACGGGTTGATTTAGGGAATGGCAGGGGTTTATTCGAGTCGGGGAATGGGCGCGATCGCCCCTGTGGGGTAACTGAATGTGGTATTCTATCAAGTTTGGTGGGTTTGAGACTTACAAATCCCGATTAGAGATGGCAAATCCCATATGCAACACCCGCTTTTCGCCCTTCGGGTCAGCCGGATGCGCTCCTACCCTCACCCTCAATCCCTAATGGATTGGCACTTTAATCAAAAGTAGGCCACACTACAAACGGAGTAAACCCCAGAATCGAGAGGCCCCGAATTACGATAATTGAAACCGGCTTTTATGCCCTTTATTTTTCAGCCTTTGATCGTTCAAACCCACCGTTTTTCATACATTCATGGATTTATTAGAGTATCAAGCAAAAGAATTATTCAGGGAAATGGGCATTCCAGTTTTGCCCTCGCAACGGATCGACCATCCCAAAGACTTAAAGGGACTAAAGATTCCCTATCCCGTTGTCCTCAAATCCCAAGTCCGTGCAGGAGGACGAGGGAGAGCAGGTGGCATCAAGTTTGTGGCTAATACGATTGATGCGGTGGCCGCGGCTCAAAATATTTTTCACCTTCCCATCAATACGGAATATCCCGAGGTGCTCTTAGCTGAGGCTAAATATGACACCGATCGCGAATTTTATCTAGCAGTGGTCCTCGATCGCGCTGCCCGTCGTCCCCTGTTGTTGGGGTCAAGTCAAGGGGGGACCAGTCCGGAATTGGCGATGGAACAGATGCAGCAGGTAGTGGTGGATGAGGGCTTTTCTCCCTTTTATGCCCGTCGCTTAACCCAGAAGATGGGTTGCACGGGTCCCCTGATTGAGGCGGTGAGCGATATCGTCGAAAAGATGTATCTGCTGTTTGTGGAGAAGGATTTGGACCTGGTGGAAATCAATCCCCTGGGAATTAGTCCGGGCGGGAAAGTGATGGCCCTCGATGGCAAGGTGACGGTGAATGATGAGGCCCTCGGACGCCATTCGAGTTTGTTACAGTTGCTGCCGAAGACTCAGCCCGATGAGGGATTGGTTGCGGGGTCCGGTTCTCCGATGATGGCGGTGCCACCCGAATTAAAGTTTGTGGAACTGGATGGGAATATTGGCCTGTTATGTAATGGGGCGGGCCTGACAATGGCGACTCTGGATTTGGTGTATGCCGCAGGAGGCAAGCCTGCTAATTTTGTGAATATTGGTGGAGAATGTCGTTGGGATTTGACCCCGGAACTCCTGTGCGATCGCATCAAGCTCGGGTTGGCCCTGGTGAGTCAGAAGAAAAATGTCAAGGTGGTGTTGGTGAATTTGCTTGGGGGTCTATGTTCTTGCACTCAGGCAGTAGAGGCGATCGCCCATTACCAAAAACAAAGTCAGCGGGAAACCGCCACGGGAAATCCTCAAACCCAGATCAAGGTGATCGTGCGGTTATATGGGAGCGAAATTGACCAAGCGCGAGAAATTTTGCAGGCGGTAGAGGTTACGGTGGTGGAAAACTTGGACGAGGCGATCTCCTTGTCTGTGTCGTTGGCAACAAATGGCTAAAGGAGGGTTGATGAATTTTACGCCGGATACCAAAGTTTTAATTCAAGGCATTACCGAAGTGATCGGTTCCACTCATGCAGCTTTAATGAAAGCTTATGGAACCAATGTGGTCGCCGGAATTAGTCCCGGTTGTGGGGGCCAAACGGTTCAGGAGATTCCGGTTTTTGATCTGGTCGAACAGGCCCTCCGCAAGGTCGGTTCGGTAGATGTTACGGTGATTTTTGTCAAGCCTTACGCGGTACTGGATGCGGCATTGGAGGCGATCGCTGCTGGCATCCGTCAGATTATTATCATCACCGAGGGAATGCCGCCTCTGGATATGGTAAAACTCGTGAGAAAGGCGGAGGCCACGGATACCCTCGTCCTCGGCCCCAATACTCCAGGGATTATCGTCCCGTCTAAGGTCCTGCTGGGTATTCATAAGAGCGATTTTTATACCCCGGGTTCCGTGGGGTTAATCAGTCGCAGTGGCACTCTCACCTATGAAATTGCTCTGCAACTCACTCAGGCTAAGTTAGGACAGTCGATCGCCGTCGGGATTGGCAGTGATGCGATTTTGGGTTCCTCCTTTGCCCAATGGCTGCAAATTTTGGATGAAGATGACCACACCGAGGCGATCGTTTTAGTCGGCGAAATTGGCGGCAGTAGTGAAGAGGAAGCTGCACAGTATATCGCTGCTGCCATTGATAAACCTGTAGTGGCTTATGTCGCCGGTCATCATGCACCAAAAGGCAAGCGCCTCGGTCATGCCGGAGATATTATGGCCGCCCGACTTTCTACAGGTAAAACCTTTAATATTATCGGGGCTGATCCTGATACGGCCCAAAGCAAAATTCAGGCTTTTAAGTCGGCAAAAATTCCCGTGGCTTCTAGTCCTGCCGAAATTCCAGGTCTGGTTAAAAAAGTCCTGAAACAAAAGAAAAAGTAAGGCTAATTTCAGCCTAAAATTACTCACTCTCAAGGGTGGAATTTGCCAAACTAAAGCCCGCATGAGCGGGCTAAATTAATCGATAAATTGACCTATAATTTAGTTTTAATTGATTATTCCTAATTCTGTCATAAAATGGATAGTGAAACGGTTAGTTCAATTCAATATTTAGAAATTAAAGCGGCCTCTTTATTGCTGTATCAAGGGGTTTTTCGCACTGAACTGGGGAAATCTTTTATAAAACTGCTTCAGTTGATTTATGAAAGTTCTGGGGGAGGCGCTGGAGGCCGGGTGGGATTAAATTGTCTGAAGGCTTATGGCTGCTGGTTTAAACGCTTGGCAGCCGAACAAATGACCTGGCAAGACTATCTGCTCGATCGCATCCTCAAGGACGAAAATCCCTTTACTTACCAGGTACAACGTCAGCCGTTTGAAGAAATCACGGCCCCTTTAGTTGCGGCAGTCAAACATGATTTAGAGGCATTGCAATGTTTCTATGACTGTTCCGGCGATCGCCTCCGGCAGTGGGTGGAATCCGCTAGTGGTATTCCCATTCCTCCGGTCCTTTGGAATTCATCCTCTATAGAAACAGCAGCTATAGATCAGTTGCCTCTCGGTTCCAGAAAACGGGCGATCGCTACCCTCAAATCCTCAAAAAAATGGCCTGATACTCTCCAGGAGTTAGTTGCCTATTACCACACACAGGGGACCGGGCAATTTACAGAGTATCAAGCCTTTACTTGGCAGTCAGGGAAACTAAAAACCATCCCACACCCTGACCCGGTGCGCTTGACACAATTAGTCGGCTATGAGTTCCAGCGCGAGACTTTAAAAAAGAACACGGAATTTTTATTAGCCGGTAAACCCGCCTTAAATGTTTTACTCTATGGCAGTCGAGGAACCGGCAAATCTTCCTTAGTTAAGGGATTATTAAATGAATATAGCCCTCAAGGATTACGATTAATTGAAATTCCCAAATCTCAACTTCAACATTTACCAGAAATTGTCGATGAACTGCGCGATGCCCTTCAGAAATTTATTATTTTTGTGGATGATTTATCCTTTGAAGAAGATGACGATTCCTTTAAAGCATTAAAAGTGATTTTAGAAGGCACCCTCACCGCCCGTCCTCGAAATGTAGTGGTGTATGCTACCTCTAACCGTCGTCATTTAGTGCGGGAGTTTTTTGAGGAGAGACCCCGCCCCTCTCAAGCGGATGAAGTTCATGCTTGGGATACCCTTCAGGAAAAACTTTCCTTTAGCGATCGCTTCGGATTAACCTTAACCTTTGAACCCGCCAATCAAGACAAATATCTGGCGATCGTCCGTCATTTAGCCGCAGAAGCTCGATTAAAATTATCCCCTGAAGACTTAGAGTTTCAAGCCTTACAATGGGCCACTCGCCATAATGGTCGTTCCGGACGCACCGCCCGTCAATTCGTGGATTTTCTCCAATCGGAACAAGAGATTTGATGAAAATAATTGACCGGGTTTTATGCTCCCGAATTTAGGGGATAGGGAGTGACTGGAAGATTAGGGAAAAAGAGGGTTTGGAGACCAAACCCCTACAAGAGAAAACGATTTTTCATAATTTAATTTACCCCCTTGACAGCGCTAGTTTCTAAAGCACCTCGCCCTCTTTGGGAGAGGAGTTTGGGGTGAGGGTTCCTCCAATTACATCTCCTCATTAAACACCGGATGCAGCTTTTGAATTAACGATTGCTCCCACATCTGTAAGGTTTCTGCAGTCACCATTCCAGGCAGGATAGTGAAAGTTTTAATCAAAATTTCAATGCCCAATTTATGCATTTTTTCAAACATCGGCACTTGATGATTAGACTTCCATCGCTGACTGATACTGGTTGTCGCAATGCCAATATAAACTAAATTTTCGGTCCATTTCCCCTTGGCATCATAAATGATAAAATAGACGAAATATAAGCCCGGGAAATCCGGCAATTGATGGAGTCCCTCCTCATTGATCACATCTTTAAAATCAACATATTGCAAATGATATCCAGCCCACTCGGAAATCTGTTCCCGAGTCAGGGATTCAAAAGGATTGAGGGCGGAGAGGGGAACGAGAGAACTTTCAGTAGTCATGCTTCGGGACATATCTTTTAAAGCGATCGCATCAGTCATCATGATTTGCTGATATTTCAGCCCGGAATCCAGCGCTCAATTAGATTAAGTATTTTTCCAAATTGGCGCAAAATAGGGGATATTTAGTTTATTGTACTGGACTAATCGCTGCAAATCTCTTTGACAACTCAGCCAAGTGATTGAGGATTAGGTTACTCTATATTCTTGATGGGATGATTTATCGTAAGTTGATCCGGGTCAGGACTCCAGGGTTCTCCGGTTTAGGGCGATTACTCCAGGGATACTCCCAGCTTGAGGCCCCGATTTCTAAAGCGATTGTATGTTGACACCCAAGGAATGCCATGATTTCAACCGATCCCACTTTATATTTTATTGCGCTTTTGCCCCCAGAGGCGATTCAGGAAGAAGTCACGGGATACAAACAGCACTTTGCTGAAAACTACCAAACTCGTCAGGCACTCAAGTCTCCCCCTCATGTTACCCTGCAAGCTCCTTTTGAATGGGAGGTGCAAAAGCAGGGACTGCTCGAAAAGTTCCTTAGAGGGTTTGCTTCGGTCCGTGCACCTGTGCCGATGGTCTTGTCGGGGTTTGGTTCGTTCCCTCCCCGAGTGGTTTATATTAATGTCAAGAAAACCCCAGAATTGTTGTTATTTCAGTCGAAATTAGCGGCAGATCTCAACTCGTCCCTGGGGATTTATGACCCGAAATCTAAGGGGCGATCGTTTTCCCCGCACATGACGATCGCCTTTAAAGATCTTAGACGGCATCATTTTAATGTGGGATGGGCTGAATTTAAAGACCGAGAGTTGTATTATGAATGTTCAGCCAGTCATCTAACTTTACTGATATTTCAAGACAGACGGTGGCATATTTGTGGGGAATTTCCCTTAAAAGCTCCGGTTGCTGAACTATTAGGTGAACCGAATTAAACCCCACAGCAACCTGTCGAGATTTTTATCTTTATTATTCCCGCTTAGGTGGGAATTACTTACCCTCTTTTTGTCCTGATAATTATGAAACAACAGCCCTCAACTCCGAAAACACGCCCCTCCGATGAATGGATCGAAATTGGTAAAATCATTGGCGTGCAAGGTCTCAACGGTGAAGTTCGAGTTTATCCCTCCACGGACTTCCCCGAACGGTTTGAGGAACCGGGACAGCGATGGTTAAAGTATCCCAATCAATCCACTCCTCAACCTGTGGAATTAGTACAGGGTCGATTGATTGAAAATAAGGGAATCTTTATCTTACAATTAGCCGGGGTGAGCGATCGCAATCAGGCCGAAGCGTTGCGCGGTTGTGTATTCTTCGTTCCTCAAGGCGATCGCCCCCATTTAGAGGAAGATGAGTATTACATCCAGGATTTAATTGGATTAGTGGCGATCGACCAACGCACGGGGGAGGCGATCGGGACCGTCGTCGAAATTCTTACCGCCGGTCATGATATCTTAGCAATTAAACCTCCAGCTATACCGATTGAAATTCCTGACGTTTCTGAGACTGCCGAAACTCCTGCAAAACGCAAATCAAAGCCCAATATTTTAATTCCATTTGTGAAAGAAATTGTCCCCATTGTGGATATGGCAGCCGGTCGCTTGGAAATCAATCCACCCCCAGGTTTGCTTGAGGTGAATAATTAAAGACTCTCATCAAAGGAGGATTTGTCCGGGGAGGATTTGTCCGGGGTTTTTCAGATGGAAATTGCCTATTAAATAGGAGGGTAAACGCTGAGACAGAAAAATCAAAGCCG
>NZ_JAFLQW010000031.1 GCF_017313335.1 Phormidium pseudopriestleyi FRX01
TGGTATCCCAGTTCACAGATTTGTTCCAACTGCGGACACCGACAAAAAATGCCACTGCACAAAAGACAGTATGACTGTCCCAACTGTCACATCTCAATAGATCGTGACTTAAATGCGTCAATAAAGAAAGGAAAACGCGGATAGTTCAGCCGTGTAAGCCTAGTGATGGAAAGGTCTTATGAAGATCCAAGCTAGGAACTAAACATCATACAATTAAGTTTGAGTAAGTTTTAGAGAGCGGAAGATGGAACAATCGGGAGAGGGTTTGGAGACCAAACCCCTACATCAGATCAGAGGGTTTGGAGACCAAACCCCTACATGAAACAACGATTTTTCGTAGGGGCGCAATGCGCAGGCCCTACAAGGGACTGGAGCGATCGCCTCCAATAGATCTCGTTACGAAAGCTAACGCTTTCTTCACCCGGAAACGACTGAAGTCGTTACTACAAACATCCTCCTCAGAGGGACCAACTTCTTGTATAATAGGGGTTTAACCCCCCTTGAATGGGTTAAATTTTTCAAAACTCCAGAGAAAGTCATGTTTCCAAGACTTCATCATTCCCCCAATCTGGATTTGAAATTCAAGGTGATCTACCTCACTCCACCCTGAGTCTGCGATCGCTTCGGGGTTCAGAAGTCATCACCATTTACTGCCGTCAGGGATCATCAGGGTGATAGGAGGAAGATCCCCCAACAGCAGCAACCGCGATCGCTGCATTGGAAACGTTCTGCCCCCATATTATAAATAGCTGATATTGCTTCTGCTTTTTTAAACCGATTGCAGCTTGATTCAGCAATCCATTATCCATAGAGAGCTTCATCCTCAGATGGAGTCATCTCATTCCTTGTGCCACCGTTAACCCCAAAACAAATTATCCCCACAGTGGATATAGCCAGTCTTGCAGCAGTTTGACACCTCACCCCCGTCCCCCTTCGACCGGTCGAAGCCTGTCCTGAGCCCTGAGCCAGTCGAAGCCTGTCCTGAGCCCTGAGCCAGTCGAAGGGTCGAAGGGGGTCGAAGGGGGTCGAAGGGTCGAAGCCTGTCCTGAGCCCTGAGCCCCGCCGAAGGGTCGAAGGGGGTCGAAGGGGGTTGGGGGTGAGGGCATTCCACAACTGATAAAGGAGCTGCTATATAGCATCCTCTGTCTTCCTGAATTACAAGATAACAGATTAAACAAACTGGGTTATCCCTATGAGAAAACGCTCGCTTAACGCTTCAGAAATTGGAAAGCTCAAGGCAAAAGTTGCGTTTGAAAGAAGTGGCTGGACGCAACAAGATTTGGCCTCTGAAGCGGGGTTAGAAACCCGTCAATCTATTTGGAAATTTTTGACAGGCCGGCCTATTGAACGGGCGATTTTTATCGAGATTTGCTGCAAATTAGACTTGGATTGGCAGGACATTGCCGAGTTACCCCCTGATGTTACCCCAGAGCCTGCCAAAACCGCCGATGATCCCGGGTTAGATCCGCCCATAGAAGATATCACCGCCTTAGTCACCGAAGTGCGATCGCGCATGAGGGAACCCATTTTCGCTCAATGTGGTACTCTGCGTCTTTTAGACAACTCCCAACCTGTTGCACTCGATGATATCTACATCCAGGTTAATATTCTCGAACAACTGAGTCGGCAACGATGGCTAGAAGTCTCGGACCTCCAATTTCAGCCCAGGCAAACTCGTCAGTCCAAGGGTCAGGTACACCAGAGCATTTCCGCATCAGAACAACAGTCCCAGATGCCAGCAATCCAAGCGGTTTCTACCTATTCCAAGTTATTAATACTGGGTAAGCCCGGAGCCGGTAAAACTACGTTTTTACAATCTCTTTCTCTCCGATGTATTCAAGAACAAATCGAACAAAAAGTAGGAGTAAAAACTGGCATTCTTGCTGTTCCTATTTTTATTAGAATTAGGGACTGGACAACCGAAAGCAAACAGAGTGGAAATCGCAGCCTACTCCATTATATTACTAAAAGTTTTAACAACTTTGGCCTGTCATCGGCTAAGGTTGAAACCTTGCTGCAAGGCGGTCACGCCTTGGTTTTGTTAGATGGATTAGATGAAATACCGGACAACGACAGCCGAGAAATCGCCTACGAAATCAACCAATTTTGTGAGACTTACTATCAAAATAGGGTAGTCATCACTTGTCGCTTGGGGGGAGGCGAGTACCACTTCACGGGGTTTACAGAAGTAGAACTGGCTGATTTTGATGGCTCACAAATTGAAGCGTTTGCTCACAAGTGGTTTGTCGCAGCCCGTGGCGATCGCGAAGCGGGTTTACTGCTCTCCCAACGCTTTTTAGAAAAGCTCAATCTCCCCGAAAATCAACCGATTCGGGAGTTGGTGGTTACGCCAATTCTGTTAACCCTAACCGCGAGTATTTTTCAGACAAAAGAAGATTTCCCAAACAAACGTTCTAAACTCTATGAAGCGGGATTGGATATTCTGCTGGTGCGCTGGGATGAAGCCCGAGGGATTCAACGGGATGAAGTCTATCGCAATTTATCCTTGCCTAGAAAAATAGAACTGTTGAGTCAAATTGCAGCCACCACATTTGCTCAAAGTAATTACTTTTTTGAAAAGCGGGAAATTGAGCATTATATCGGGGATTATTTGGCAACATTAGCCGAAAGCAATACAGAACCGGAAACCTTGCGATCGCAAAGTGCCACGGTCCTAGATGCGATCGAAGCTCAACATGGTTTATTAGTCGAACGAGCAAGGGGAATTTATTCCTTTTCCCATTTAACATTCCAGGAATATTTTACCGCTCGTCAGATTGCGGCGACACCGGATCCCAGTGCCTTGGAGGAGGAGTTACAAGGGTTAGCGAGTCATGTCTGGGAACCGCGATGGCGAGAAGTGGTGTTACTCACCTCGGAATTGTTAAGAAATGCTGACCCTCTGCTGCAAGCGATGAAGCAGCAAATTGATGTCATGTTGGTTGCTGATGGCAAGTTACAGCAATTTTTAGCTTGTACCAGTGCTAAATGCCGACAGCTAGAAGGATTGTACAAACCCGCAGCAATCCGGGCATTTTACTTTACTCTGTTTCGCGATCGCAGCCTGAGTTTAGCCCTAGCCTTGGACCCCAGTTTAGCCCGGGATTTGGCCCCGGAGTTAGCATTGGATTTGGAATTAGCACGCGCTTTGGAGTTGGTTCAAAGTCTGACCCGTAATCCCAATGTCAAACAAATCCTCTCCCTGGGTTTTGCTCTGGACCTCGATCGCAGTTTAACCCATGAGCCAGAATTGCGTGAAGGATTGCAGGAGATCAAGGACCAACTGCCAGATCCTGGGGAGGGTCGCGATCGCTTAATTGCCTGGTGGGGCGATCGCGCTCATATCTGGGCTGAACAATTTCGCGCCTTGCTCATCGAGCATCGCCAAATCGGTCATAATTGGCAGTTTATCCCCCGACAACTGGCTCTACTTGACCAGTATTATCAAGCCAATCAACTCCTCGTGGATTGTCTGCATGGCGAGTCCCATTGCTCCTCCGTCGTGCGATCGCACCTAGAGGCAACGCTTATCTTACCCGTCGGAGAAATCGAAACCTCCGAGATCGCCTCCAATGCCTCATCCGACTACTTTATTCAAATCAGTGACGGTTCTATTCCGTTCGCTGAAACGATGCCGTAAGTTAAAGGAGTAGGGTGGGCACTGCCCACATAGCTGTTCGGTGGCTTCACCACCCTACAATTGCTTCAGGGGGAGGGTTTGGACTATTTTATTTTTTGGAGTTCCCTAAGTGGATTGACTGGCTTTGAATCAATCCAGGTTTATGCGCCGAAGACTGAGTTATCAGCTAGAATGAAAGATGCTGTCTTTTTTAAGGGATGAGAATCATTACATGGCTAAGAAATCCATGATCGAGCGGGAAAAGAAACGCAAAGCGCTCGTTGAGAAGTACATTGATAAGCGGTTTGAGTTAAAAGCGCAATTTGCCGCAGCGACGGATCCAGAAGAAAAATTGCGAATTCACCGTCAAATTCAACAACTGCCCCGCAATAGCGCCCCGAGCCGGGTCCGCAACCGTTGCTGGCTGACAGGCCGTCCCAGAGGGTTTTATCGCGATTTCGGACTCTCTCGGAACGTGATTCGCGAAATGGCCCACGAGGGACTTCTCCCTGGGGTCGTTAAATCAAGCTGGTAGTCCAAAGCTAGATAGAGCGTGGATTTTGGATTTTAGATCAGCAATCTAAAATCTAAAATCTAAAATCCCGACGCTCGCGCTTGTTATTGTCCACAACAGCGATCAATTCCTAGACTATCCAAAAGTAAGTCACTGACGGCATTGGCGATCGCAAATTCCCCATAAAAACTTTTAGAAAAATCAAACGCCTGCATTTCAGTCACGATCGCAATCACGAGACACCCTAAGTCATTCTCGCCTTCGAGTCGCTGACGGACAAAAATTTGAGTCGCTCGTTCAGCAATCTGCTGATTGACTGCCTCGGGAAGAAACTCGCGATCGAGCCACTGTTGTAAAGCAGCCTGCAACCATATCCCCTCCTGTTGAGGATTACTCATGGGGGGCAAAGTAATCGGTTTAATCGGTTCACTCATGGGCATTGAATGTGACATTACTATTTCACGATCTTATAGTACATTCTCCCTCAAACCCACCTTAAACGGGCATCAAGGATCAACCCTAAAAAATGATGCCTCCAGTTCGGTGTCACAACTTCAGTCGTTCCCTGAGTTTAAAATCACAACTTGAGTCGTTATCCGATGTTTGTAGTAACGACTTCAGTCGTTATCAATGTTCGCAATAACTCCCACAGATTCCCAGGAATTTAAACCCTCCAGGTTATCGGTTGACGGAGCATTGTCCATGCTCTCAGATGAATCGAACCTCTTGCTTGCGTCAGTTTCTACAACAAGCGGGGGTTTTAACCCTAGCCCTGAATTGGTGGTAAATTTGATGACAAAAAATCGTTGTTTCATGTAGGGGTTTGGTGACCAAACCCGCTGATCTGATGTAGGGGTTTGGTGACCAAACCCGCTGATCTGATGTAGGGGTTTGGTGACCAAACCCTCTTCCTCCTAAGTCAGAGTATTCCCTAAGTTCTTCCCTTTTTAAGCCGTTCCTCCCTTGTCTGTGTCTGCGATTTCTCAATTTTTAACCGGCTAAGTTCATGGAATTTGATATTCCGGCAATCATCCAAGGTTACGCCCAAGGCTATTTTTTGATGGCGAATGTAGGCGATGAAAGCGTCGGGTGGTACTCCAGTCGCAAGCGCGCGCTGATTCCCCTAGACGATCGCTTCCGCTATCCTTCATCCCTAAATCGCGCCCTCAATCAAGAACGGTTCACTGTGGCGATCGACCGAGATTTTAAGGCAGTCGTCGAGGGGTGTTCCGATCGCGAGACGACTTGGATTTCTCCTGAATTAAAAGAAATTTATTGGGAGCTTTACTGCCAGGGTTGGGCCCATAGTTTTGAAACCTGGCAAGGAGATACTCTCGCTGGGGGGATTCTGGGGATTGCGATCGGGGGAGCTTTTATTGGAGAGTCGATGTTTTATCGGATTCCCGAAGGGTCAAAGGTGGCGATGGTTAAACTTGTAGAACGACTGCGCGATCGCCAGTTTGTGTTATTTGATGCCCAAATGAGCAACCCCCATTTGGACCGATTTGGAGCCTTTACTATTAGCGATCGGGAATATCAGCCCTTACTCCAAAAAGCCCTACAACGCTCCTGTTCTTTAGTCTAACCCCCACAGGTCCCCAACATTATCCCACCTTGCGCTCAGTCACTAAAGTCAGACTGCTCCATTCTCCCCTCGGACCATAATAGGCGATTAATCGCTGCCGGAGGTTGGGTTCAATTAACCAACCCGCTTCTAAAAAGAACATCTGCCCCACTTCCACCCGGAGAGGAAAAGTCAGGGAAGCCCCATCCGGTAGCATCAACACCCGGACGGGATGAGAACCCCCCTCGAACTCCAAAATCGGCCCATCAACGCGCCCTGTAGACCCGATTTCATGAGGGCGATCGTCCCCATTGGCCAAACTAATCCGTTGATCCACACCCTCTGTCCCCGTTCTTTGCAGTTCCAGAGTCGTTCTGAAAGTCTCCGCATTTCGCAAATCAGGAAACAGCGTTTGTGCTGACCCCTCCCACCGTCCCAACAATTGCTCTAGGGTCAGAGGCGGATTTTCCGTCGCCCCTGCACCCACCCGCTTTTCTCGAACCAGAGTAAACCGTTCCGCCTCACCCCCCACCGCAAATTGATGCACCGCCCGCAGGCGACGGTTACCCCAAATGAACCCGAACTCGATGAGAAAAGTGGAGACGGGGGACAATTGCATCGAGGACTGAGAAAACGCCCCGGAATCAAAAAATAAAATATGCCGCCCCAAAGATTGGTACTCTTGGACCACTTTCTTAACGGGGGAGTCCTTCTGCCAATCACCCCCGGGGGCAAAAAACCGCAGAGTCAGGCGCGCCTGTTGATTTTCATCTAATCCCTCCAAGGAAAGTCGAGTGGGGGTATCTTCGAGTTGGGTGCCCGTCGGTGAGAGTCTCGTGAACGACCCCTCCCACTCTCCCAGATTTTGCAGGAAATTTTCCCATTGCGTTCCCATGTTTTTCCTTGCCCTCCATCCCCGACATTCAGATAAAATACTCAGTTTCCATCCCCTTTATACCAGAGTCGGCGATCGGTTCAGTCGGGGTTAAAACCCGGGTTTCTTTACCCAATCCCTGCCAATTAGCACCAAATCTGGGCTAGAAACTGGGTTTCTTGTCCTCTTTTTTTAATACCTAGCCCGATGTCGTGGGAGATGGATTTTTACTGTCTTGATAGGCGGTCAAGGCAATGATATGATCAAAAACTTGACCGATTAAAAAAGAGAGTCCACTCAGCATTGCTCCGGTCCTGTATTGTCTTGATTGGCAGACTTTTGGTCTGAAAGATAACGGAATTTAGACCGGAGAAATCGGTAGAATCGTCTACAGTAATGCCAAAGTGGTGAAGTCGTCGAGCGATTAATAGGTGAGATTTCCATGACCATGACAAATCGAGTCGGGAACGCAAGGGGGCCGCGCAGGGTCAGGTTCTCCTTTTCTATATCGAAGCAGGTGGTTCGTCCAGGGATGCCGCCTGCTATGGATCTAGCGCCGCTCACCGCGCTGTGCGCGAGGATCGCTGGACAAAGCACCCTGGTTCTGGTGGCGCTCTTGCTGTCGGTGGGTGCAGCGACAGCACAACGTCCGACCCCTCCGCCTCCACCCAGACCCCTAGTTCCCGTTTCAGAAACTCCGGCATCCACCACCCCGGAAGCGGCCAATCCTTCCCCCTCGGCTGACCCCACCCCAACGGAGGAACCCACTCCGGCAGTCACGCCGGAGAATGAACCAGAGAATGCCCCGGAATCAGAAGCGGCCCAGCAAGAGGTGTTACAACAAAGCTCAGAACTCGATCCAGCCGTTCAACAGCAGATTCAAGCCGAAGTTGACCGGGCTTTTATGCGGACGATGAGTCCCTTAGCTGCTGCGATCGCCGGATTAGTCGTCCTTCCCGTAGCAGCAACCTTGGGCGGAATTTGGCTGCTCAGAAAAAGCGTCGCCAATCAGGTTGCAAGTGAGGTGAGAGAACAATTCGGACAAACCCCTCTTTCACAAATTCCTGCCTCACAAAAAGGGGGGAGTTTGGTCAAAAGTGAGGTAGATGGACAGCCTCTCGCACTTGCCGAAGAACCGAAGAATACGGCTCAATTAAACGAGTTGATTTCGATGGCCTTAGCGACTCAAAATTTAATTTCAGAAGCTCGCACAACCATGGAAGAGTCGATGAAAATGCAAACCCGGATGGAGGAACCCTTCCAGGAAATTTTTGGCATTTATGTCAAGCAAGGGAATGAGCTATTTCGGGAGGGGAGATATGAAGATGCCGTGGAGATGTATGACAAGGCCACGGAAATTAATCCCGAGTGTTATGAAGCGTTTTTAGGCCAGGGAGTCGCCTATACTCGATTGCAAAACTACGACGAGGCGATCGCCGCTTATAACAAAGCCATTCGCACCAGTTCCGAAAAAGCCGATGCTTGGTACGGAAAAGCCCGCTGCTATGCCTTGAAAACCGATACAGACATGGCAGTTGATAACCTCCGCCAAGCCATCTCTCTCAACCCGGACATTAGAGAAATGGCTCAACATGAGTCAGACTTTAACTCCGTTCGGGAAATGGAAACCTTTGATAATTTGATGCGTTCTTAAAGCCGGTTTGAAAACGCAATTAAACAATCTAATCTAGGGCGTTGGTGCAGGAGTAAATCAAGGTAGAAACCCCGTTTCTAACCTTTACTGTACCGACGTCCTATTTTATATAATCATTCCAGGGAACGCTTGACAGATGCTATTAAGGAGTGCGAGCATCTTGCTCGCTTGGGACAAGAGCGAGCAAGATGCTCGCACTCCTCTAGCATTCCTATAAATATCTGTACCTCATGAGTCCACCGAACCGCTATAGCAATCCTAAATGATTTATGCCCTCTCCTGCTCCCCTCTCCCCCTTTGGGCCGCCGACGAGAAAGGGGTGAGGGCATTCCACAACGGATTTAGGATCGGATATATAATCATTCCCGGGGACGGTTGACTCGAATCAATTTACCCTGTAAAGTTTCTTCATCATAAATTGCCTGATCAATCCGCTGTGCCAGTTTCTCAAAATTTGGATCTTCCGTGCAGACAACAATACCTGAATGGTTCGGTTGCAAGCGATGCAGCTTGATGTAATCTCGACGATTGCCCGTCAAAACCACGCGATCGCATTCTATAGAAAAAGCCAAGACTTCTGCATCAGGAATCCCCAGATTTGCTTTTCCGGCTGCCCTCACCGTCAACAGATCATGTCCTAAATTCCGTAATAATTCTACAACAGGGAGAGGAAAGTTTTCATCTACATAAAAACGTGTCATTCTCTAGTCTTCCTCATCCCCTTCCATTATTTCTTCATTTTCTTGGATAGCACGTTCAATTTCCTCCGTATGTGCCTCAGCATAAGCCCAAACATTGACTAAATCTGCCGCAGTCAGATGGGGAAATGCTTCGAGAATAACGCGATCGCCAGCCCCCAGACGACGATAATTGATCACAGACCAAAGGGGAATCCGGGTATTGGCAATACAAGCATCTCCACCACAAACCCCGGGAGTTTTGGTAATGCCTAGAGAACCATTGCCTAAAGTTTGGATTAAAGTCTGGATAGCCTCCGCTTTTTCGGCTGGTGTTAAAGCCAGAAGTTGAGTTTTTAATTCGGCTATTGTCATGGTTTATTTTGCTGTTTAAATGAATTGTAGCATTTAGCGGTTCCCAAGAGTTATTCGCGTAAGCAATCGTGCAGAATAAATTGCACAGTTATATGTTAAGGAGTGCGGGCGTCTCGCCCGCTAATTAACAATAGCGAGCAAGATGCTATAGCAATCCTAAATCAGTTGTGGAATGCCCTCACCCCCAACCCCCTTCGACCCCCTTCGACCCTTCGGCGGGGCTCAGGGCTCAGGACAGGCCTCTCCCAGAACGGGAGAGGAGAGAAGACAGATGTTATAAATCATTTAACAATGCTATAGCACTCCTCTAGCACTCCTCTAAATATCTGTACCTCATGAGTCCGGGAACTTAGCAATGGTACAGTGGACCGGACTAATTTCCTTGTCGCTAACGGTTAATTCTCTCCACCTGCCCACCCTACGTTCTGTAGGGGCGCTCATAGAAGCGCCCCTACAGGTTTTAACTCTAGCCCTGTCAAGGTGTATTTGTAGGGGCGCAATGCGCAGGCCCATACATGAAATCACGATTTTTTGTCATTAAATTTATCACCAATTAAGGGCCTGCGCATTGCGCCCCTACATGAAATAGGGACTATCAAAGTAACAATCTGCATTATTTCGTAACCACAACCCTAATAAATAGTTATGATACTAAATCATATCCCTCAAGCTAAGGGAGCTTACCCCCATGTTCACTCAGCCTTTCACCACTCAACTTTGCACCGGGTTCGGTTTAGCCTTACTTGCCCTGGGTTTAGCCAGTTGCGGCGCACAAAATAGCAACAGTGCAGTTGCCACCCCGCGTTTCTTCTGCGGACAAGACCCTCAAGGCACATACATCACCTACGCCGAAACCCCCCGAGGAAAACAAGCCTTTATCCGCTGGAAATCAGACTATTTTACCGCATCCGGCTGGACTCCCGAGGCCCGTTGCCAGGAAGTCTCTCCCAAATTCCAACAAGCTGCCGACAATAACCAACTGAACTATATCACAAACGATACACTGAATGATTTACCTGTGCTCTGTGCGGCCATTAACGATAACGAACGATGCGGCTTAATGTTATTTACCCTACGCCCGGAAGATGACCCAAAAGCCGTCCAAAAAATGTTAATTCAGATGGGTCGAGGGAGTGCGATGGGGCCAATTCCTCAAAGTGGCAGTTATAAAGTTCACATTCCCCTGAGCGATATTTTCCAAAATTTACCCATTGAATAACCCTCAGCATGGGGAGAATTAGGACATTTCCCTAGTCTCCCTCCCCTTAGAAGAGTAGGTTTTTAAGTTTATAGTGAATTCGCCTAACTCTTAACTGCACCTGATGGTCCCCTCCCCTTGGCAAGGGGAGGGTTAGGGTGGGGTCCTCCGGTCCCCTCCCCACGTCACGCACTCACTGGATGCGATCGCGCCTGTATGGAGGCTCGTCCCACCTCTTTCTTCGTGACTCAGGCGATCGCACTTGCGCGTAGACACTCCACCCACCGATTCCCCGTGACGTGCGATCGCACGTCAGGAGGACCCCACCCTAACCCGGACCTTGCCAAGGGGAGGGGACCGGAAGCGGAGGTAAAAAATCTACTTATGACCCCACCCTAACCCGGACCTTGCCAAGGTCCGGGGACCGGAAGTAAAAAATCTACTTATGACCCCACCCTAACCCGGACCTTGCCAAGGTCCGGGGACCGGAAGCGGAAGTAAAAAATCTACTCTTGTAAAGTCTCCCTTCCCCGCTCATATTGAACTGCCACAGGAAGAAATGGTGATTAAAAAACCCTCAAAACTGCTCCAGGACTTACGCATTCCCTCAATACCTGTAGGGGCAATTCGCGAATCGCCCCTACAGATCGGGTTGCTTCTCCAAATATGCGTAAGTCCTGTATTCCTCGTGGGTGCGCTACTTTTGCTCACCCCAACTCTGCATAGCTGCCAGATGCTCCCGAGTATTTCCCAACCCCAGATTAATCCGAACTTATCCTCGGAAGAACTGCACCAACTCGCCACCGCAATTACCGTCAAAGTCATCGGAGGTGAGTCAGCCGGTTCCGGAACCCTCATCAGAAAAGTCGGCACAACCTATACCGTCGTCACCAATCAGCACGTCTTGCAGGCAGTCCAAGCCGGGAACAATCACCGCTTAGAGGTCAACAACAATGACGAAGTTCAATGGGTCAAAAATATCCGCATCCAAACTTCAGACGGTTTAGATTATCCCGCCAGAATTGTTCAAGGCGAACAAATCAACTTTCAGGATAAAGATTTAGGCTTACTGGAGTTTAACGCGGATCAAGCTTATGATGTGGGTACATTTGCTAAAGCTGATGCAGCATTAAAACCCCGGGAAAAAGTCTGGTCCGCAGGTTTTCCGGCGGAATCTTCCACCGACACCAGCATCGTCACCGAAGGGACAGTCTCTCTCATCCCCAACCAAGCCTTAGAACAAGGATATCAACTGGGTTACACAAATCCCATCCAAAACGGCATGAGTGGCGGCCCGATGATTAACCAGGCCGGAGATATTATCGGCTTTAATGGAAGACATGGAAATCCCCTCTTTGGCGACCCGTTTGTATATGCCGATGGTAGCCGTCCCACGGACGCGGAACGGCAAAAAATGGTCGGACTCAGTTGGGGTTTGCCGGTGTCCGTGTTGGCGCAAGCCGCCCCAGAAGTGATGACCGAAGCCGAACCCTCCCTGACGGGAGTGGCGAAACAAATCTATGACACTGCCAAATCGGTGACGGTTCGCATTGAGTCGAAGACTAAACCCGGTAAAGCGCAAGTAGATTCAGCTCCGGGCTCTGGGGTGATTATTGGCAAACAGAAAAATACTTATTATGTCGTCACCGCCCACCATGTAGTGACCGATCCAAACCAAGATTATCAACTTATCGCCCCCGATGGCCGCAGCTACCGCCTCGACTACAGCAAAATTAAACAACAGGAAGGTCAAGACGTAGCGTTGGTGCAGTTTACCAGTAAGGAAATTTATCCCCTGGCGACTATTGCCGATTATCGGGTTAA
>NZ_JAFLQW010000515.1 GCF_017313335.1 Phormidium pseudopriestleyi FRX01
CCGGAGAGAGGGACCCTACCCTTGGGGGACCGGAGGGGGACCCCACCCTAACCCTCCCCTTGCTAAGGGGAGGGGACCGGAGAGAGGGACCCTACCCTAGGCAAGGGGAGGGGAGGGGAGGGTTATTCAGAAATTAGAAAAAGGCTTAACCCAATGACGGGCGATCGCCGCATCTAACAGAACCCTCGCCACCGCAAATATTAAAATACTTTCACTCGCCGTTACAATCAAGGGAAAAACACTACTTTGATTGCTTAATCCCACCTCAATTTGAGCCAATCCTCGCACTAATCCAAACGCAAATACCGCCCCAGATTTCAGGTGAGGATTAACATCATCCCGGATAATATAACGGTAAGTCACCCCAAACAAAAAACCCGCAACTCCTGCACTTGTGCCACTCAACCAAAACCGCTGCCATTCGGGGAAAATCGCCCAACTCTCAACCCCAGGGGATAACATCAACTGATTCCCCAAACTCGTCACCCCCCAGGCGACTGCCACGGAAAATCCGGCGATCGCACCCGCCTTAATTGATTCAATTCGTTCCGTCATCAGTTCCATTTTTCCCTCCAGTCAATCCAGCATCACCTGATTCTGAGTTTATGAGATTTCTGGCCCAATTCAACAAAAATTCTAAAAATTTATAGGTCTAATTTAACTAAATGTAATGCTTTATCTTTCAATGTTTTATATTATTTTACCATTAAAATGAGGGATAAATTATCATAATTACAACCATAATTTATCCCTCATTTTTGATAGTTATCACGAGAAGTAAGTCATCGGGTTAAAGCCGAACTCACCCCATGCTGACAAATTACAAGACTTTATGAGTGTACTCGTGTTGCTTAACGTTATCTTCAGGGCGAACAATGTTATCGGAATTCAGAACCCGCTTGCGATCGACCGAATAGTTAAATTCGCGATAAGTTGACCCGATCGCGATCGCCTCACGAGCTTCAGGACGATGTTGATAGGTGCGAACCGTCGAAATAGCCCTTTCTCCAAAATCATCACAGAATTGAGCATCAGCAGGAAACTCCGCCAACATTTTCGGCTGTTCACCCTCCAAAACTGTACCCAGAGTAGTGGCACAAGCCATTTCATAAGAGGTAGGAATTCCCTTAAGAATCGCTTCTAAAGCTGCCGAAGGGATCGGTTCTACAATTTTGACCTGATGGACTTCCCCATCTTGCTTGAGAAAACAAGTGGCCAAACCGACGACTAAATAATCTTCGGTTGTGACATCAGGCGCGTTCGCGTAAGGAGTTGCAACGGACATGATTTATTACCAACAATTCAAGGACAAGCACTATTGGCTTGCATTTTAGCAAGAATTGTGGACCAACCTCTCATCCTTGTGACGAAAGCTCCGCCGAGTCATGCACAATTGGAGGCTCTGCCTCCTGTCTCCAGTGCGATCGCCCCCAATACAGGCGGCAGAGTCTCCAAATGCCCGTGTCACGGCGGAGCCATGACACGAGAAATAACGTTATAGAACAGGTTCCAACTCCGACAACCCCTGAACATCGATCGCCAAAAGATGCTCATAGGCGGAGTCAATCACTCGTTTCCCCCGTAAAAAGCCCGTACTCGCCCCGGGACAGATATAGTGCAAGCTATTAGGTGTAAATCGCTCTTGCAGTCGCTTCAAGGACTGAATTTGCCTGGTCCAGTGAAACGTTTTAGAGGTTCTCAAAGGCATCGGTTCTCCCTGAGCATTGGGCAGTAAATGCCTTCCCACAAATAAAACCCCTCCGTGACCCCCATAATATAAACAGGAAGACCCGGGAGAATGACCCGGGGTCCAAATTCCCTGACAATTGGGACTCAGGGTGCAATCCTTCTCAAACGTCTGCACCGTCAATTCCGGCAGTAAATAGGCTTCCCACTCTTGAATCACCACTTCACAGCCGGTTGCCTTTTGAATTTCCTTAACTTTGGAAATCCCCCCCCGATGGGTTAAAAATAGCCACTGCACACCGCCTTGCTGGTGGAGGAATTCCTCCGTCGATTCATTCCAGGGAGGACAATCTACCAAGATATTGGCGTTGTTTTCTACAATAAGATAAGCTGTCGCGCCTAGGGTCTCTCGATTGGGAGAAAAGGCAAAAATATCATCAAAGACAGCCCGTGGTTGTTTGGGCATAGCATGATTCTCTGGTTACTGCTTCTAGGATTTATTACATACATTATTTTGCGGCAGCGTGTGGCACACCTGACGCGCACGCCGGTTTGGGTGTTGTGGTTGGCATTAATGGCCCCCGCATTCCTATGGATGGCTTGGTTTTTCATTCATGGCGAGGACACTCCCTTACCCACCGAAGTCGCCCTCGGCTTATTTTTGGTGTCGCCTCTCGTCTATTGGATACTTTTTTTCTGGGGTCGCCGGAATATGCGCCCCCCATTAGAACAGGAGGTGGGAGTTACCCCAACTCCGGAATCTCCCCGAATCACAGGTGTCTCCCGCCAGGTTCCTCCTGCTAGTCTCCAGGAATTACGCGCCATGAATGATGGAGAAGAACAGCAACTGCGGGAATGCTTTGATTGGACAGTTTATGCCCTGCATCAGGTTGATTACCGTCCGCAAGCGGTGATTTGTCGGGGTCAGTTGCGATCGCCCCCGGAGTCGGCTTATCAAAAAATTCGCGCCAAAATAGAAGATAAATTCGGCGATCGCTTCCTAATTATTTTTCAAGAAGATTTCCAAGGCAAGCCCTTTTTTATCTTAGTTCCCAATCCAGAACAAACCGCCTCCACCGATGACTTAAACAAACCCCTAATCGCCCTATCCCTGGCCGGAATTACCCTCTTTACCACCACATTGTTCGGGACGGAACTGGCGGGCTTTTCTCTGGAGAAACTCCAATCCAATCCGAGTTTATTACTCCAGGGGCTACCCTACGCCGTCGCCCTGATGCTGATCCTCGGTATCCATGAATCCGGTCACTATCTGGCCGCCGTTTTTTATAAAATCAAGACAACCCTGCCTTATTTTATTCCCATCCCGTTGTTGTTAGGCACTTTTGGGGCGTTCATTAAAATCCAGTCGCCCATACCGAATCGAAAAGTCTTGTTTGATGTCAGTATTGCCGGTCCCCTGGCTGGATTTGTGGTCACCCTGCCTCTGTTGTGGTGGGGATTAGTGAATTCCACCATCGTACCCATCCCAGAGAACGCCGGAATGTTCCAAATCACCGCCCTGGACCCGAAAAGTTCCTTGATTCTCACCCTTTTGAGTAAACTCGCCCTAGGGTCGCAACTCACTCTCACCAGTGCCATTAACTTACATCCCGTTGCTGTTGCCGGATATATTGGCTTAATCGCCACCGCCTTAAACCTGATTCCCGTGGGTCAATTAGATGGCGGACATATTATTCATGCCATGTTTGGGCAGGTGAAAGCTACCCGCATCGGACAAATAACCCGAATTGCATTTTTGGGACTCGCTTGGGTGCAAAAGGGATGGATTATTTGGGCGCTTCTGTTATTCTTGATGCCAATTGTAGATTCCCCAGCCTTGAATGATGTCAGCGAACTCGATACTCGTCGGGATATTTTGGGGTTTGTGGCGATCGCCCTATTTTTGGCGATCGTCTTACCGGCACCCCGACTAATCACCCAGTGGTTAAATATAATTTGAAGGGGATATCACACTGGAGGAGACCACCGCATCCCAAGCCATAGACTGATTTCCCCTTGCTCATTATGAGCGATCGCAATGTGTTCCCCAATCTCAGTAGTTCTCAGAGTTTTTATGAACGACAAACAACCCGTTACAGTCATTGGTGCCGGACTTGCAGGCACCGAAGCCGCGTGGCAAATAGCCCGCGCTGGGGTACCCGTCGTCCTCTATGAAATGCGACCCGTGCAAATGACCCCCGCCCATCATACCGGGGAATTTGCCGAACTGGTATGCAGCAACTCCTTTGGGGCCAAAGCCAGCGATCGGGCTGCCGGATTACTCCATGAAGAACTGCGCCAACTCGGGTCCATCGTTATCGGCACCGCCGATCGCCATCAAGTCCCCGCCGGTGGTGCTCTAGCCGTCGATCGCGGCGTCTTCAGCCATGAACTCACCGAAACCCTCGCCAACCACCCCTTAATCGACCTCCGGCGAGAAGAAGCCCCAGAAATCCCCCAAGATGGCATCGTCGTCCTCACCACCGGACCCCTCACAACCCCCGCCCTCGCCGCCGACTTGCAGCGCTTCACCGGCATGGAATACATGAGCTTTTTTGATGCCGCCAGTCCCATCGTTGTCGGCGACTCCATCAATCTGGATATCGCCTTCCGCGCCTCGCGATATGACAAAGGGGACGCCGACTATATCAATTGTCCCATGAACAAAGAACAATATCTGCATTTTTGGCAGGAATTGTGCAAAGCCGAACAAGCAGAATTAAAAGACTTTGACCGAGAAACCTCGAAATTTTTTGAAGCCTGTTTACCCATTGAAGAAATGGCAAAACGGGGAGAAGATACCATGCGTTACGGTCCCGTCAAACCCGTAGGATTGAGTGACCCGCGCTATGAAACCCGTCCTTATGCCGTGGTGCAATTGCGCCAAGAAGACAAAGCCGGACAACTCTGGAACATGGTCGGATTCCAAACTAATCTACGGTGGGGAGAACAAAAGCGAGTCTTTCAGTTAATACCTGGATTAGAAAATGCCGAATTTGTCCGTATGGGAGTGATGCATCGGAATACCTTTATTAATTCCCCGCAATTGTTGGACCGAACCTTACAGTTCAAAGGGCGATCGACCCTCCTAGCTGCGGGACAACTCACCGGCACTGAAGGCTATACCGCTGCATCTGCCGGAGGCTGGTTAGCCGGAACCAATGCCGCCAGGATAGCACTAGGATTAAAACCCGTCTGGTTGCCTTATACAACCATGATGGGAGCGCTATTTTCCTTTATCAGTTCCGCCTCCCCCAAACACTTCCAACCCATGCCGCCTAACTTTGGGATTTTGCCACCCTTTCCGCAAAAAATCAAGAGCAAACCTGAACGATATGGCAAATATCGCGATCGCTCTTTGTCTCACCTAGCCAGTTGGCGCACCCGCTTGAATGTGAGAGTTCCGGCCCTGACTAAATAATCCTTCGTCCTCTGGGGGAGATGGGGTGGTTTCATCCACCCCATCTCCCTCATCCTAAAACTCCACCTCAGCCAACCCTAAATATTTCACCCCTTCTGGACTTAACTCAAACCGACAGGGCAAAATTTCCAATCCCTTAGCAAATGCTTCTCGTAATAACTTGCCATAGAGCGGATCAGCGGTATCTCCTGGGCCAAAAACCTCACAATCTCCCCGACTGATAAAAAATAACGCGACTGCTCTTGCTGAGTGAGTCTCCATCACATCCACTAACTCTAACAAATGCTTATGACCTCGGGTGGTGATGGCATCGGGAAATAAACCTTTTCGTCCTTGCGCCCAAGTGACATTTTTCACTTCCAGATAAATGGGTGTTGTTCCCTCAGTTCCAGTGAGGAAAAAATCCACCCGACTTTTGCGATCGCGTCCATAAACCACTTCCGGCTTGATAGTCTCATACTCACCCAATCCAGGAATGAGTCGCCCTGCCAAGGCTAATTTAATCACTTGATTCGGCAAACTGGTATTTACTCCCACCCAAGTTGTCGGATTTTCTTCCGCTGCCACTAATTCCAAACTATAGGGTAGTTTGCGCTTGACATTGTTACTCAGGGAGACCATCACTCGACTTCCCGGGGCTGATAATCCCAACATTTTACCGGGATTAGCACAATGCGCTATAATTTCTTCGCCTGTATCAAGTTTGATATCGGCTAGAAAGCGTTTATACCGCTTGAGTAAGGTGCCGGGAAATAAAGGGGGATAGTTGTAAATGAACTCGCTCATGACTGAATTTGGACTCCGAGGTGAACAAACCAGTTTATCAGAAATAGGTACGAAGACTGAGCCGCTAGGAGAGAGTCGAGGGGATTTTACTAAAAATAATCCCCCCTATTTCTCCCGATTTACATTGCCACTTGGTTAGGCTCACCGGCAAAAAAAGGATTAAAAGAATCATTTTATACCTTGACCCTCCTAAAATAATAGCAACTTTATGTTCGGACATTTACAAACCTAATCCAAATTTTGAGTTTCGTAGTCAAAACTGACAGAAATTTGCTTTTGAAAAAATGGATATAATTCTATTAACTCCTCTGTGATGTGACAAGAATATTTCGGTAAAGGTAGAGAAATTATTTCGTTTTCAACTAAAATCGCAAAAAAATATTGCAACAAAGAAATACTACGGGGTATTTTTTTAAAAGATGTATTATTTACAGTTTTTTTAATACAATTAATACAATTTTTAATATTTTCTTCTTTATCCGCGCTGACCAAAATCCTATATAAATTATCGCAAAATCGGCTCATATCTTTGGGTTGAAGTCCTTCGGGAATTTTGTTTTGCTCAAATAGCTGTTGGGTAAATTTGGCAATTTGACCTTTTTTCTTTAGGTCTGGATAATCACTCTCTTTGATTACAGAAGATACTTCCTCGAATGCAAGAATTAAAGTATCCAACTGTTCAACCGTAGATTTAATTTGGGCGGCTAAACGCAGCTTTTTCCAATCAATTTCCGAACTTTTATAAACTAAATCATGGGTGGAAACGGCCCAAGCGTGTTCAAAAGCACTTTATAATTTGAATTTCAAAAAAAACATTAAAAATATTTAATGATTCGTCTAAACTTGGGTCGATGCTTTTTAATTTAGCCGAAAGTCTTGTTGAATCAAATTTGAACACATCCGGTGCTTTTTTCGCCTGTCCTCTTTTAAGGGTTTTAGTCACATTAAAACTATTTTGGCAAAAATCTATCACTTCTTGTTCTTGCGATAATCGAGGGATAATCACGGTACAAGCAAATAAATCATTAAGGTCTGACCATTTTTTGAATCTCCCCGTTTCAATTTTCTCAGCTAAAGATTCAATGGTCTTAATCCGAGAAGTGAATGCGTATCCTTTATTATCACAAAAATTGACCAGTGTTGATTTAACTCGCTTTGCTACTTCTTCAACTAAGGGGAGGTACTGTTGATATTGACGGTCTAAAATCGAAGGATACTTCATTAATAACCTTAGAAATTATGGAACAATCACAATAGATGACAAAATTACGGATTTTAAACTATCAATTCGGGTTCGGGATTTTTCAGTTCCGGAAAGAAGAGAAGTTGCAATTGCATCATAATATGTTTGAGCTTCTTTATCAGTGATTCGAGTCTCATCAGACTCTACCCTTTCTAAAAATTTAGCAATATTTTTAGGTATTTCTCTATTTATTTCTAAAGGTTTTTTTTGATTTAATTCGGCAACAGCAGCAAAAAACGAATAAAAATCAGTTTGGTTCTTCAGGCGAGTTTTGGTTAAATCAATCGACGAATCAACCGAGGGTTTAAAAATCTGTTGAATTAAATTAATCACATGTTTAAATTCATCTTCTATTTTATCTTGGTTTTCCCACTCTAAATCTCTATCATTAAATGCTGCATCTAAGTCGTCTGGACGATATGATTTGACTCCCTCTTCTAAAAATAGGAGGAGTCGAGTGACAAATTCCACATCTTTCATTTGTTTTCTTGATTTGGGGGCAATTGAGGGGAAGTTGTGGGGTAAAACTGATAACATCCAGTCTGTCAACTGTTCGACGGTGGTAATAAAGACGCCATCGAACCGGGCGTGTCGAAGTTCTTGAGGGGTTAATTTACTGACGTTCCGATTGATGCGGTCAAAAATATCATTAATTATTTTTTCATCCGTAGAAGGAACTGATTCAACGGCAAACTGATAGGTCCAAAAACTTTGCTTTACTTCGGTCTCTAATTCTTTGAAAGATAATCCTCTTAGTCTCGTAATGGTAGCTTTTTCGCCGACGGGAAATTTATTTTCGGCAAATTCAAATATAGTAGATAATCTTTGTTTACCATCGACTACGCTATATTTGGAGAACCCATCATCCGTAATTTCTCGATATAAAAAAATGGCAGGAGATGGGTATCCATTCAAAACTGTATCAATAAAATCATCTTTGTATTTTTGATTCCAAACACTTCGTCTTTGATAAGGAGGATTTAGGTCGAGGAGGTCTCTAGTGTAGAGGTCCCAAAACCAAGAAATTGATTGAAAGTTTATGGTTCTACTCATCTTTTTTATTAGAATTGCTGAAAACTATGTACAAGGGCAAAAATTTTAAATGATATCCGTTGATGCCCGATGCAGAGGTACTTTATCAATTCTCGCATCAATTCTTACCCCAGTATTATAACGGCGATCGCACTCAACAACGCCCCAGCAAGCCTCAAACCCTACACCAAACCGTTGGATTTTCCTTCCTTCCCTAAAATCCACTCCAACACAATCGGATTGACGACCTCGGGGGCTTCATCTTGGGGACAATGACCTAATCCTGGTAAGGGAATAAACTTGTCTACGGTGGGAATTTGGGCAAATTCTTGTCCCAGGGTGAGGGGTTCCCAGGGGTCATCGCTTCCCCAGAGGAGGAGGGCGGGACAAGGTAAAATCGGCAGCAAATCTTCCGGTAATGGCCCTTGGGAATAGCGGGTAAAGGCGACAAAAACATCCACGGCACCAGCATCCCGGGAGGGTCCGAGAATAATTTCGACCAGTTCATCGGTGACGGCATCCGATCGCCGGTAGGCTTGCAATAAAATAGAGCGGACTGTTTTCGCAGTAGCTAATTGTTTAAAAAAGAATTGGGCAATCCACTTGACAGATAATATCTTTTGTGCGATAGGTGGGCCAATTCGTTGATACCAGGGTTTCTGGGACCGTTTGCGATCGTGCAGCAGGCGCAGGGAACAGTTAATCGCGACAATCCCCTTAGCGAGTTCAGGATGATCCACCGCAGCTTGCATGATGGCAATACAGCCAATGGAATTCCCCACGAAGAAGGCGGGACCCCCGACGATTTCCCGGCAAAAATCAGCGAGTTGTTCTCCCCAAGTCTCGAAGGTATAGGCGATCGCCTCCCCTGGGGTTGGTTTAGCCGAGTAGCCAAACCCAATCAAGTCAATGGCATAGACTCGACAACCCGTCGCCAAGTCCGGAATATTTTTGCGCCAGTGGCCGCAGGAGGCTCCAAATCCGTGGACGAGCACCACTGCTGGTCCCGCCTCTCCTTGCTGTTGGTAGCATATCGGAAACCCGCGCCAGGTCCAGGTTTGAAAGGGCAAAGGGGCGCTAGGGGAGGAGGCTGAAGGATTGGAAGGAATCAGAGTCATGACTGGGGTAGAGAGGGAATCAGGCCGATCGCCCCTGAATTTTGAGGTCTGAATCCAAAATTGAGGGGTGGGCTTAACATGATTTTACAATCTTTTCCGGCCCTTGGAAGCATCTAATTTTGGACTGGGGAATTTACGACGGACAAAGAAAGTGCTTGACACTCCCACGTCTAAAGAGCATGGGATTCTTTAAGAGTCCAGAATTTAGACCTTAAGGGCGTAGTCAATGCGCCCCTACCTATTCACGCTCACTGACTCTCGCCATGAGGCTTACGGCTACCTTTTTTAATCTCGA
>NZ_JAFLQW010000580.1 GCF_017313335.1 Phormidium pseudopriestleyi FRX01
CCAACCGATACGCGGTAGCTTTACCCAATAACCCGAAATTTTAATGCTCCCTTCCAGGTAAAAACTATCCTTGATGTTCTTTTTCTTAAACTTGGGGAAACCTGTTCCTTTGACTTGCCAAAGTCGCTTAAACGCTTTATTAAGGTTACCCCGGGCTTCTTGATGGCTACATTTCGAGACTTCATAGTACCAAGGATTCTGACTTTTTACCTCAGCTACTAATCTTTTGTGTAAGTCTATGGCGCTTGGGAGTTTACCTCCAGCAAGATATGTTTCCTTACAGTTCGCGAGTCCCCAATTCCAAGCGTATCGAGCGACCCCGGCGTGTTTGGCCATGAGTGTTCGTTGTCGGTTATTTAAGTCTAGCTTGGTCTTAAAGCTCTTCACTGACTTTTTTTAACTCCTCAACAATCTTTTTGTTCCGGTGACGGAGGATATCATAAAGACTAGCAAAAAACAATGTAGATGGTGATCCTCTGCATAATTTTTGCGACTTCGGCAAGCCTAAACTTGTTCATAACCTTATAATAGCATGAAAAATGAGTAAGTTTAAACAGCTTTAGTCAGAAATTTAAACTCGGTCTCCAGCCCTCTGAGTTAGTCAGCCCGCGAAGACAAGCAGGAGCCTGACCTGCGCGTCCATGTTTGCAGCAACGTCTTTTAGTTTTTAGTTTAGCGTGGCGAGCGATCGCGCCTCCGCTTATGAGTTGAAGGTATTCCTGTCCCTAGAGTCTTTTACCCCTCGGTGGTCCAGAGCAATAGAGTATTGTTTTTCACTCTTTATAGGAATTGACAGATTCCCATCTTATGGGTTCCTATTCAATTGCGGAATAATTCGGCCATCTCTCTTGTTTTCTCTGTAATGTATCCCGGATTTTTACATTGGTTTGTTAGTCTTAATTTCCGCCTTCTGAATTGATTCTAACTCTATCATTTTTTTAAGCAAATTTCCCGACTAATCACCTCGGGTTCCACTGCATGAGTATCGCTGACACCGTTAGCTGCTATAGGTCGGCTCAAATCATTCTTGTGGGTAATCAATAGGGAATCACGACTCCATTTTGGCGAAAGAGAGTCTCCCAGAATTGTCCATTTGATAGAGACTCACTCTAATACTTCTGGGATAGATTTCGAGTCAGCCGTTGGCGATCGCCGGAGGGATTAATCATCAGGCAAGCCGAGTGAATCATCGACTTAACCTTGCTTAATACTTAGGCCGAACTAGGGTGAATCACCGGACGGATTACCCTGGTTCAAACTCCTCCCCTTCTATTTTAGATTCCCGCCGCTTTTTGAGGAACAGAGGACTTCCACCCAGGTTCAGATGTAACGCGATCGCCACAGGCAATTCATCCATGACCCCAGGCGATGAGAAGTGCCAATCCTCAAATCAATCGCATCACCCCGAGAGAGACCCAGTATTATCCTGCCCCTCCCGTCAAAAGGTGATGGATAAGTTTTTGGGGGAGTCAAAGGGATCAGCGATTAAGCGCCATTCGGGGAAATTTTTGTTAAAAGTTGCTCAAAAATACAAAAATAAAGGAAGCGATTCGATTGCGTCGTTTCGCTTCCTCCATAGGTCCAGATTAGAAGCAATCCGACAGAATACTACACCGCTGCCAACGGTTGCGCTTCCAATGCCGGACGCTGGCTATGGCGAATCCCCTCGATCGCCTTCTGATAGTCAGGAGCACCAAAGACAGCGGAACCGGCAACAATCGCATTCGCACCGGCTTCAATGACCTGCCAGGAATTGTTTCCTTTGAGACCGCCATCGACTTCAATCCAGGGGTCTAAACCGCGCTCATCGCACATCTGGCGCAGCTTCCGGATTTTGGGGACCACACCGGGGATAAAACTTTGACCGCCGAAACCGGGGTTAACGCTCATGATCAACACCAAATCGCACAGATCCAGAACGTATTCGATCAACTCCAACGGCGTGGAAGGATTGAGGACCACACCGGCTTGTTTGCCGAGTTCTTTAATCTGACCGAGGGTCCGGTGGAGGTGAGGGGAGGCATTGTGTTCGGCATGAACCGAAATAATATCGGCCCCAGCTTTGGCAAAATCCTCGACATACCGTTCCGGTTCAACAATCATCAAATGCACATCCAAGGGTTTGGATGTCACAGGACGAAGGGCTTTGACCACGAGAGGGCCAATCGTAATATTAGGGACAAACCGACCATCCATGACATCAACATGGATCCAATCTGCCCCGGCGCGATCGATGGCCTGCACTTCCTCTCCCAGACGACTAAAATCTGCTGATAGGATGGAGGGAGCAACGACAATAGATTTGTTTGATTGCTTTTGGGTCATGGCTAACAAATATTTCATCCGTCCGTCAAGTCGTATTCAGTTTAACAAAATATGAAGAAACTCCGTAATAATTGGTTGGTGTGTGGAGCAGGAACAGTGAAGCGCTTAAAATTTAGAACGGGGTTAAGTGGACTCGTCGGCGGTGTCAGCATGGCTTTAATCGGAATTCCAGCCGTCGCCCTGCCTACCTCAATTAGCGAAATCGGCATTGATGCCCGCCGACTGCATGATGCGCCCTATAACTTAACCGGGAGAAAAATTGCGATCGGTCAAGTGGACATTGGCCGCCCCCGAAAATTTGGCCTCGACAAACAAGTGAACCTGTATCGGGAAATCCCCGTCCAGCAAGTTTTCATGCAAGATACACCAGCTAAAACCAGCCCCACAGATGATCCCCAGATGAAACCGGCTGAACAACACGCCGAACAGGTTGCTTCGGTGATGATTAGTTCCGATAAGGCCTTGACTGGGGTTGCCCCCAATGCCACTCTCTATGCGGCGGGGATTGGCTTGTTGCGGCGCAGTGGACAACCGGAAGAATGTTTAGCATCTCAAAATCTGGCTGAACAAAATAGCGGAGATGTGAGGGCGATTAACTACAGTTTTGGGGAATCTCTAGCCCAGGATCCTCGTCCCAATGCGGTTTTAGATGGGAACGCCCTGCTGACTCAATGTTTGGATTGGTCAGCCCGGGTCCATAATGTGCTTCATGTGGTGGCGGGAAATCAAGGGCGCGGGGGCATTCCCATTCCGACGGATAACTATAACGGGATGAATGTCGCCTTTACGACGCTCTATGACGGCAAGTTTGCCAAAGTAGACTTGGCGAATATTGGCAGTGCCTTTAGTGGCATTACCAGTCGCTTGATTGGGTTAGAAGGAAATCTCGATAACCGCCGCGCTATCAGCTTAGTGGCTCCAGGCAGTAATTTGAATTTATTGAGCTTAGATGGTCAAGTGACTCAGAGCAGTGGGACCAGTTTTGCGGCCCCTCATGTGACGGCAACGGTCGCCCTGTTGCAAGAATATGGCGATCGCCAACTTCATCAACAAGCCAACAATCCCCAATGGACCCTCAATGCCCGCCGTCACGAGGTGATGAAAGCAGTTTTAATGAACTCGGCGGAAAAAATCGAAGACCCCGGCAATGGTCAGCATTTGAAAATGACTCGCACGGTTTTTGCCAACGAGAACCGCACCTGGTTAGATTCGGATGCTTATAGCAGTCGAGAAATTCCCCTGGATGGAGACTTGGGAACTGGGCATCTCAATGCTTACCGGGCCTACCAACAGTTTAGTGCCGGTCAGTGGGGTCCAGGAAATGCGGTACCGGGAATCGGTTGGGATTATCGCGAGGTTGAGGCGAATAGTTATCACGAGTATGTTATAGAACAACCCTTAGAGGCGGGCCGTTTCGTGTCCATTTCTCTAACCTGGAATCGTTGGGTCGATCTGGTTGATGGGAACAATAATGAGAAATATGATATCGGGGAAGGGTTTCGCGATCGCGGTTTGAATAACCTGGAGCTCTATCTGATGGCGGAGAATGAAACCGATGTTCGCAATAGTGTCTGGTCCTCAGTTAGCAAGGTAGACAGTACGGAACATATTTATCACCCGATTCCCCAAACAGGTCGTTATAAAATCCGGGTCTACTTTCGCGATCAAGTGAATGAATCCACCCAACCTTACGCTTTGGCTTGGTGGACTACCCCGACTCCTTAAAACCGCTTAAACTGATGCTTAAAATGCTGATGGCTAGAACCACCGGGCTATGACCAAGTTTCCGCCTAATTCCAATCCTGGCCCCAAGCGCCAGTCTTCTAAAATCCTAAACGAGAGCGATCGCCGAGTTCGCTCTCGTTATGCTGCATCCGGTTTGGCTGACGAGGACTTGAACAGTCCCCCCCCGAACCAGACTCCGGAAGACCTAGAAAACAAAGACCTCGCCCATTTAGGACTTTTTTTCTACTTCCTCCCCATCCTCGGCTTTTTCCCCGCCTTGTGGACCTTATATCGCCCTCTTGGTAGCCGCGAACAAAAAGCTGCCTCTCGCCTAGCTATTACCCTAGCCTTTGGTTGGCTACTCGGATATATTTTCTTGGAAACCGGCGCAAGAAGTTCGGAATTACTAACCATTCCCTTGTTATTAATGAGTAGTCTGTTAACCTCGGGCTATTTTGTGGTAAATATTTGGCTGATGGTTCGCCTGTGGCAACGTCGGCCACTGCGATTACCAGGAGTATCACAGGTTGCTGATGAGATTGTTGGCAAGCATTTATCCTAGACCTGTCATGGGAGGGTCGTTTCTGGCGATCGTCATGCCTCAAGCTAACTTGAGGTTGAGGAGCCGACAACGGTAAACGACTGCGTAGATGGTGACCCCCCAATCCCAGGGAACAGGAAATAGCCAATCAACCCATCAACGGTACGGGGTGTTAAACACCTGCACAGCCGTTTGTCTACTTGAGCGTGAGGATGCTCGTCCGATTTGATCGATATATTGTTGAGTGTGTGAGGAAGCCCGTGCCAAATCAGAACGTATCCAAGCAACGCCCGATGGCGGAACCAACCGCTAAACCCCGGAATAAAAAGCTCAATAAAGAAAATCCGGGACGTTGGCTTTGGCTTTGTTTTGGCTTAAGTGGTGTGGCAATGCTCTCGGCAACAGCAGGAGCGTTGCTTGCCGTATCTTTGTCGAGCACCCCCTTAATGCAAAGCCGACTTAGTGCTGAAGATGCAGCCATATTTTCTACAACCGATCTGGCGCGGACCAATCTAAAATTACCCGAGCTGACCCGCTCTGTTAATATTTTAATCCTAGGTACTAGCGTTTTAACTTCGGACTTAAAAGATGAGAATATTCCCGAATTAGGATACCATGCCCAGGTTAATTCCCTGGATGGTCTCTCGGATGTCATGCTATTAGTCCGCTTTGATCCCCAAACTAACAAGTTGACGGTTCTTTCTATCCCCAGAGATACCCGCACCTTAGTGGAAGGCTATGGCGTCCGAAAAATTAATGATGCCAACTATTTTGGCGGTCCTGCTTTGAGCGCTAAGGCGGTAAATGAACTCCTCGGTGGTGTTCGCATTGACCGCTATATTCGCATCAATATTCAAGGGGTCGAAAAATTAGTGGATGCCCTCGGTGGGGTCAAAATGTATGTCCCGGTAGATATGAAATACCAGGATGATAGCCAACGTCTGTACATCAACCTTAAGCAGGGAGAGCAGTATCTCGCGGGGAAAGAGGCGCTACAATTTCTACGGTTTCGCTACGATAAGTTAGGGGATATCGGTCGGATCCAGCGTCAGCAAATGATGATGCGATCGCTGATGGATCAAACCCTCAATATCAATACCATCACCCGATTACCGAAAATCCTCTCGGTGGTTCAAGAATTTATTGATACGAACTTAACGATTGAGGAAATTGCTGCGCTTGCCGGTTTTGCGGCCCAAACGGAATCTTCTAATGTGCAAATGTTAATGGTGCCAGGAGATTTCAGCGATCCCGAGGAATATCAAGCCAGTTACTGGTTACCCAACTATGAACGCCTGGATGCGATGATCGCCGAACATTTGGATTTCGACCTTCATGGCAGGCATTATAAGTCGGTGGATCCGGCTTATGTCCGGGTGGCGATTCAAGATAGTACGGAGGACTGGGATGCAGTTGATCTGTTGCGAAATAGCCTCTCGGAAAAAGGGTATTGGAATATTTTTGTTTCCAATCCCTGGAACCAACCGTTAGCGGTGACGCGCATTGTTGCCCAAAATGGTGACATGGAAAGCGCCCAGGCGATTCGTGATGCTCTGGGCCTTGGCGAGGTTCGGGTGGAAAGTACCGGCAGTTTGCGATCGGATATCACGATTCAGATTGGCAGGGATTGGCTGGCTAAACAAAATCTCCAGAATGCCGACCCCTCGGTTCAGGATTATTCACCACGGGACTCCTATGATTATTCCGAGGACTCTGTTGAACCCCCCGCTGCGGATGAGTATCCTGGGGAACCTCCTGTCACCGATGAGTATAGAGATTGGAACCCCCCGGACCCCTACGCCGACCCCTACGCCGACCCCTATGCCGCCCCCTATACAGAGACAACGGTTCCACCGGAAGAGGGCTATTGGCAATCCCCAGGTTACTAGGGTTTGGGTTCTCGTAGGGGCTTGGAGACCAAAACCCGAGGGTGTCAATGGTTGCCTCATGTCACCCAAATTATCCTGAATCCACCCAAACTCCTTTGTTCTCGTAGGGGCTTGGTCTCCAAGCCCAGGGAGAGGGCTTGGAGACCAAACCCCTACAAAGATGTTCGGACCCTTAACGAAAATTCTCAGGATTGAGCTGATGGCTGGATCCGTTGCTGCTGTTTTCTCTAAGTTGTACACCTGTCCCTCCATCCACTGGGTCTAGGAAAGGCCGTAAATCAATACTTCCGGGTCGGACTTGAGTTTGGGGGCTGCTGCCGGGAATGGGTATCCCGAAAACACCCTCTAGGGTCTGCAATACATTCCCACCTTGGCCGTTATCCACCAGGGCATTCACGGCTTCGGTTTGACGACCGCTATCGGCAACAGTCAAGTTTTCAAAGACGCGATCGCGAATTAGTTGGGGGTTCTCTCCCGGGGGGACCGTCAGGACAATCTGACAGGTCGGATTCTTCTGGGTGGTCACGCAGATGGTGTCATACCCATTTTCTGAGCCGATCGCCAGTTCTTGCATCCCGTCTTCCCGGTAAAACTCTAAGCGACGGGCAATTTCATTACAGCGTCGATCTTCGGTCCAACCCCCGCCCAAGGTACTGGGTTTCGCCCACTCATAAACCTGTCCGGGTTGACTTTGCGGCGAGTACATGACGGTGTACTGTCCATCCACGACTTGACAAGTAAATCGAGCATTGCTGGCTGTGGGGATATCCCCTTGATTTGAATCCCCGGTTTCTGTGGGCGAATTGGGCGGAACTCGCACGTTATTCCGGGGCGGCAACTCCTGGGCTACCACTGCACCACTCGCACCCAGCAGCAAGGTTAATCCCAGGGATGCACTGACCCCTCGGATTGCTGCAATGGGAATCGATAACGGTGATTTATATTTGGGTTGAAACATAGCAAACATCTCCCATCATTTTATACGTCAATCATTAATCCTTCTTCCCTAATTATGACATGGCAATTCTTGAAGTCCCCCCTATCCCACCTGGGCGATCGGTCTCGGTGTTAATCAGCAACCCGTGACGCGATTCCAGAGTTAATATAGATGAAAGACAAGAGTGCAAATTCACAAAAGAAGGGTCCTGTTTTTCCTAAAGACGTCTTCTCGGGCTAAAAAGATTCTGAATGGGGGATGAAAATTCTCAAGGGGTCGCTCTATTTTGTTGCGGTGAAATAAAATCAATCGGCGACAATGCATAGGTTGTCAGTAATGTGCTATTTTTCAAAAAAATATACTGTAATACGCTTCAATTCCCCGGTTTCTCCCCTATCTCTGGAGAATGGAAAACAGGGTTGCGTCAAATTCTCACTAATGATACTGATCAGACTCTCCCTAAATGGGCTGGGTTTGTGACAAGACTATTTAGGGAGAAGTCTGAAACGGGATTACTCAAACCCGGTGGGTTGACCCGGGGGCGATCGCCGATGCCATCCTTCTGATGCTTCTAACTGTGGCATCCATCGGGAACAAAGTCTATCCAATGGATTCGTCATCCTTCTAACGAGGGGGGATTTGAACGGGTTGGGGGATCTCTGTGGGGAAAAAATGCCGACCACCGGACGCTTCCCTCTAAAATAGAAAAAGAAACCTCTGAAGCAACTGACTCATGACCCCAAGTTCAGACCTGGAGACCGTGACCCAGCAAGACCCCCCCCAACTTTATAACCCCGGTGACCCTGAACCCACTGAGGATGACCCTCTCAACCACTTCCCGGATGAGGTGGAGATGTCCATCTTCGATCACCTGGAAGAACTGCGGATGCGAATCTTCTATTCCCTGATTGGCGTAGTGTCCGGGATGGTGGGGTGCTTCATTTTTGTCAAACCGATCGTCCACTTATTAGAAGTCCCAGCAAAAGGAGCCAAATTTCTGCAACTGGCACCGGGAGAATTTTTCTTTGTCTCAGTCAAGGTGGCGGGTTATAGCGGATTGGTGGTGGCGAGTCCATTTGTGCTCTACCAAATTATCCAGTTTGTCCTCCCAGGACTGTCCCTGCGAGAACGTCGGATTATTGGTCCGATTGTGATGGGATCAACCCTGCTGTTTGGTGTCGGTTTAGTCTTTGCCTATATCGCTTTGATTCCTGCGGCCCTAAATTTCTTCGTCAACTATGGGGCCGGGGTAGTCGAGCAAATGTGGTCGATTGATCGCTATTTTGAGTTCGTGCTGCTGCTATTATTTAGCACCGGGTTAGCGTTTCAGATCCCGGTGATCCAGACGCTGCTGGGTCTGCTGGGAATTGTCTCTTCTACAAAAATGCTGGCGGGTTGGCGCTATGTGGTGCTGGGTGCGGCGATTTTAGGGGCGATTTTAACCCCCTCTACGGACCCCCTAACCCAAAGTTTATTTGCCGGTGCCGTCCTGACCTTATATTTTGGGGGTGTGGGATTGGTGAAGGCAATGGGAAAATAAGCGGTTTGGGTTCAGTGGTAGCGCGATCGCCGGTGGGCAGAGGGGTCCTAGAGGCGATCGCGCTTGTGCTATCTTTCATACAATTAATGTCCCGGGTCTAGGCCCAATCGGGAATAAAATTTTAGAGTCTAGAGTTGAGAATGAAGATGTTCAAACTCTTGCTAGTTCAAGGTTATGGCTGTTAGGATGGCTCGGTTAGAGTGTAATCGCGAAATCAGCACCCCCTGTCCAGGCCCCATTGTGACTACAATTTTTAGTATGAGATTTTAAAGTTAAGATTTTAAATGGGTTAACCCTTTCTCTATCAGGATTCTGGTCATTACCCGGATGGCACAGATAAAGTGAACGCTCGCTGTAATCGGTCTAAGTGCTTGCCAAATGGGGCGGTTGTGAGTTATGACAGTATCTAACTGATGTTAAGTTAGTCAGGACAACTCTCCGTGCGATTGATGATTTTTAGAGGTGGCGCGTCCAAGATCTGATTTCTGTCCCTGATTTTTTTGAGCAGAAATTCAAGACTTTGTAATGCTGAATACGTTGTCAAATATCCGTTCGCTCATATAATACTCCCATCCGAATGGAAACCCACTCAGCCAGGACGCTAACGATCTCCTTCGGTTTTTTAAATTCAGGTGGTGATCGACGATTGATTGCCGACCCCTAAAAAATAGAGCTGCGTATAGTTAATTATACCAAAGATTTCACCTATCATGATGAAAATTCTTGCGTTCGACTTGCCCGATTCTCAATGCCCCGATCTCCAGCCAATTGTTCTCAAGTATTCCAGTTTTCTGGATACGGCTGCAGTTGGAATTTTTCAGATTACCCCGACAGGCAGCTATCTCAGGGCTAATCGAACTTTAGCTCGCATCTATGGCTATGAGTCGGCTGCGGAACTGATGGCTGGGGTCAAAAATATGGGGAATCAACTGTATGTGGAACAGAGACGGTATGAGCAATTAATGCAAGTGTTACGCACTCAGCGAGATGTGGAAAATTTTGAGTCTCGGGTCTATCGTCAAGATGGTAGTATTGCCTGGGTGCGAGATACGATTCGGATTATGCGCGATCGCACAGGTCAGGTGATTGGCTATCAGGGGATCGTTGAACCGATGGAGGAACCCCTGAGCGATCGCTTAAGTTCTCCGGCAGATGCGGAACCGGACAACTTACGAACTCCACTCACGCCCAACTTTGTGTCGATGCTATCTCATGAATTACGCGGTTCTTTAACGGTGATTGCGGCGGCGAATGATTTGCTCAAACTCCACAGTCAAAAAATGACACCTGAGCAACGACTCAAGTATTTTCAAAAAATTGATGAAACCGTTAAACATACCAGCAATATTATCGAAGGATTTCTGACATTAGGAAAGGCTGAATGTGGGGGTTTACATATTCAATCGGTTCCGGTTTATTTTACCAGTTTATGCGAAGATGTCTGGCAGGATGTGGAAAAGTTAACCGATGTGACTCATCGCATGATTTTGACAACCACAGGAGATTCTGAACCCCTGATGACTGATCCCACCTTACTCCGCCAAATTATTTTGAATTTGCTAGTGAATGCGGTCAAGTATTCTCCCCAGGGGACTTCTATTTATTGTGATTTTACCTTTGCAGAAGGGGAAATCATTTTCCGAATCAAGGACCGGGGAATTGGGATTCCCCCGGAGGACTGGGCGAATTTGTTTACCCTCTTTCATCGGGCGAAAAATGTGGCAGCTAATGCCGGGAGTGGGTTGGGATTGGCAATTGTTAAGCGATCGGTGGATTTACTCGGGGGTAAAATTTGGGTGGAAAGTACCGTGGGAGAGGGGACAACTTTTACCGTAACCCTCCCAAAACTACCGGCGCTTTCCAGTCAAATTGATGATTACCATTCGATCAGCGCTTGAGGTGATTCCCTCTGTTGATCGCGTTTTTTTTTCGGTTGAATGTGATGTCACACCCTAGTTTTTTAACTCAATATAGAATCATAAAGCTAAATTCATAGGTAAGCCGCTGATCGCTGACAATTAAGGGTTTACCCTCTCCAGGATTTGGAGAATATTGCAAGTTGTAAATTGGTTAATGATTCAGGAATGAGTCTAGCGATCGCCCTGGGGAAGCATCAGGAAAGCGCTTAAACCCTGGGCAATTTAGAAATTTTCGAGCATCCATTCTGAAGCGCGATCGCCCAAATCAATCGGAATGCTAACCGCCTTTCCCAAGCGGGGACGTTCACGGGTGGTTGCCAGGTAATGCTGTACCTGTTCGATGCCACCCCAAGCATTGAGATAACTGGCAACCACATCCAAATGAGCCAGATATTCCGACTCATTCATAGGGAAAGAGGCTTGTTCGAGGTATTTCCACATAATCAGGAGGAAAATCTTCCCCTGAGTGCGCCGCACTTGGATATCGTAAGAGCGGCCCCACTTAGAAAGCAATAGCTGGTGTAAGTCCTGTCCGGTCATAGAGAGAGTCCGTAAAATCTGAATCTTTACAGTTTGTTACAAAAATTGACAGTGAAATGCAAAAATGCGATCGAAGTGTCAAAAAATGTAATAATCTGTTGAGAAAGGCTGGAGATTCAGCATTTCCCTGGGGATTGTCCCGGCCCAACCCGGTAGTGACAGACTCGATGTAAACTACCCAACGCTGACTGAGTACAGTACAGCGTGGGCTTTAAAAAGCCTAATGTTTACCAGACACAGGTGTGTTTATTCACTACGTTAGAGGCAAGTGTTCAAGTTCTTACCTACGGATGCGTAGCTAGTCTGTAGCCCTAAAACTTAAAGATTAAACAGGCTTATTGGGTTAATCCAGTGTCTTTAAGATAGTACCGACCTCTAACAAAGGCGCAAGCTAACTTCACCCCAGAAAAGGTCCGGCTCAATAGAGCAAAACCTTTATGCGTAAAGGGTTGTAAGATTTCAGTTCGTAATTGCCGATCGCGAAAGTAGATTGCAATACTACAAGGGATTAAACAACTCCAAGGCGGTAATGGTCTGATTAATTCATGGAGAACAATCTTTATGCAACACAAACCTAGCCCCTCCTTGACTCTCGCCGCTAATTGGAGTACCAATATAGCGTCCGTCTCAATGAGGGAAGAAAGATGAGGAATTGTTTAAACTAGGGTTCACCAATTTTAGCCCTTAGATGAGAGACTAAGACATACAACTTAACACAGACGTAGCAAAAATAGGTCATGGCTCAAGCTTCTGGAAATCCTGATGTCCCCAGCATGGGGCGTCGCCAATTTATGAACTTACTGACTTTCGGTGCAGTCACGGGGACAGCACTGGGAGCCTTGTATCCGGTGGTCAAGTATTTTATCCCGCCCTCAAGTGGCGCGGCAGGTGGTGGCGTTACCGCGAAAGATGCCCTGGGCAATGATGTCAGCGTTAGCCAGTTTTTAGGGAGTCAGAATGCGGGCGATCGCGTGTTGGCACAAGGTCTCAAAGGTGACCCCACCTACCTCGTGGTGGATCAAGACAAGACCCTGACCAACTACGGTATTAACGCCGTTTGTACTCACCTCGGGTGTGTCGTACCCTGGAACGCCAGCGAAAACAAATTTATGTGTCCCTGCCACGGTTCCCAATACAACAGTGAGGGTACAGTGGTTCGCGGCCCTGCACCCCTATCTCTGGCTTTGGCTCATGCAACTGAGGTAAATGATAAAGTCCTCTTTACGCCTTGGACCGAAACTGACTTCCGGACAGGGGAAAACCCCTGGTGGTCATAAGCGCTTTGGCCGACCAAACGCCCCTGAATGCAATATATTTCAATTTCTCATTGTTTGACTGTTTAGCTTACCTCTTCTCTTTCCCGATGAAACATACTTCCTTGTCGCGGATCCTGCGGCAGAGTGGACGCACTTTAGCCAAAGGCGTGCTGTTGGCGCTGGCAACTCTCGCCCTTTTCCTTGCTTCTGACATCGCCGTACCCCAGTCAGCCGCCGCCTATCCCTTTTGGGCGCAAGAAACATCTCCTGAAACCCCCCGGGAAGCAACGGGTCGGATTGTTTGCGCTAACTGCCATCTCGCTGAAAAACACACCCAGGTGGAATTGCCTCAAGCGGTTCTCCCGGATACGGTGTTTGAAGCGGTGGTGAAAATTCCTTATGACGCCAGTGTGCAACAGCTGGTCGGCAGTGGCGATCTCGGACCGCTGAATGTCGGTGCTGTGATCATGTTGCCCGAAGGGTTCAAAATTGCACCGGCCGATCGCATTCCTGAAGAAATGCAGGAAAAAATCGGCGGTCTTTACTTCCAACCCTATCGCGAAGGTCAGGATAATGTGTTGATTGTTGGCCCCTTACCGGGCGAACAATATCAAGAAATTGTCTTCCCAGTCTTATCTCCGAATCCGGAAACGGATAAAAATATCCATTATGGTAAATACCCCGTTCATGTCGGTGGTAACCGAGGACGCGGACAGCTATATCCAGCTGGGGATAAGACCAATAATACAGTCTTCAATGCTTCGGCTGCTGGAACTATTTCCCAAATTGCCAAAGTTGAAGGCGGCGGTTATGAAGTCACCATTCAAAGTGCTGATGGATCGACCGTGGTTGATAGCATTCCCGTCGGTCCTGAGTTAATCGTCTCGGAAGGTGACGAAGTGACGGTGGCTCAATTGCTGACCAATAACCCGAATGTGGGTGGTTTTGGTCAAGTGGATGGAGAAATCGTCCTACAAAGTGCCGGTCGGATTAAAGGATTGCTGGCTTTCTTTGCGATCGTTACTCTGTCTCAAATTATGCTCGTCCTGAAGAAAAAGCAGGTCGAAAAAGTACAAGCAGCCGAAATGAACTTCTAAGTTCTATTGCGAGTAACTTAAAAAAAAGGGGGCAGATAAATGCCCCCTTTTTTTTAGAGGGAAGCGCAGAGGGTTAGAGTAAATTGGATTGAGATAATCCCCAATCCACAGAACATCTGGAGGAATTCAGATAGGTCCAAGGGACAAGAAACCGGGTTTCTCGCCTAAATTTGTTGGTCATGCCAGAGTTTTGTCAAGAAACCCGGTTTCTAACCCATATTGAGACGCACTATACATTTTATAAGACCAAACAAATTACTCTTAGATCCAAAAGGTAAGGCTTATGACTCGGTTTTTTAAATTTGAAGCAGATTTCGTCGAATCTCTGCATTGTATTCCGATGCAAGTTAGATTAAAATTAGATACTTGTGGGATTAAACTCAAACTGAATCAATGGAATCGGTTTAACAAAGAGGACCGAGAATCTCTGATTCAGAATCCTTGTCATAGTCTAGAAGAAATTACCCAGTATCGGCAATTTTTGCAAGAGTTAGTTTTAGACCGGACTGGGGAATCGGCCAAAGATTTAGCCGTAGAAGACAATCCCCCTTGGATGAATGTGTTAGAGATACCGGACGGGGTGCAAGATAAAGCCCAACAGTTTGGAATTACTTTAACGTTAGAACAATGGGCTAAATTAGAACCGATTGAGCGGTTTGTCTTAATTAAATTGAGTCGGTCCAGTCACGAGAATGCTAATTTTTTACCTGCTTTAAAAGAATTGAACCTGGCATAAAGGCGATAGAAATGGGTTCAACCCTATCACCGGGTAATCTAGTCCAGGGTCGGGTCGTTTTCCGTAATCGGGAGAACCCTTGCTCCCTTGTCCCTGGGGGAGTAAACTCAAAACATTCATTCAGGTTGAGAAAATAGGATTGTGGGACTAGAAGAAAAGCGAGTCGAAGTCGCTGGCGTGGAATGGTATTATCTGGAGCAACAGCCTGCAAAAGAAAGAGACAAACCCCCGGTGGTCTTGCTGCATGGGTTGCCCGCCTTAAGCTTTTGCTGGACTCAAGTGATGCCCGGACTCGCGGAGGAAGGATTCCGTTCAGTCGCCCCAGACTGGATTGGGTTTGGGTTATCGGGGAAACCGGAAAAAAGCAAATTTGCCTATACCCCCGATGCGTTTGTTGCGGCCCTGGATAATTTTCTGACCACTCTGGAGATCGATCGCTGCTATCTAGTTGTCCAAGGATTTTTAGGGTCGGTGGGGTTACAATTTGCCCTGAGATATCCGGATAAAGTCTTGCGGTTAGCGGTCCTCAATGCGCCAGTGACTCCGGATTCCCAACTGCCTTGGAAGATGCAGCAACTCGGGTTGCCGTTGATAGGGGAAATGATGACCCAGGACCCCTTGCTGGTCGATCGCACCCTGGAATCGGGAAGCAAATATACCATTTCTGACGCATACTTGGATATCTACCGTCGCCCATTTCTGAAAAGTTCTGCCGCCGGGCGATCGCTGCTGTGGACGATCCGTAATCTCAAGCTGAAGCAGGCAATGGCAGAAATTGCCGAGGGGTTTCCCCAGTGGGACAAACCCACCCTGGTTTTGTGGGGCGTCAAGGATCCTTGGTTACCCCTAACTCAAGGAGAAACCTTCGCCGGTTCCATTAATAATGCCGAATGGGTGACTTTGGCAGAAGCGGGACATTATCCCCAAGAACATTGGTCCGAAGAAGTCACTCAGGCATTGATTCCATTTTTTCGCCGGATGGAAGTTTAACCGGGGATATGGACTTTGGGGCGATCGCACAGGGGGGAGAGAATCCTCAACCCTCGATCGCCGTACCCAATCTTGATATATTTTGGTGAAGATCATTTTTTAGTGAAAGGCAAAAAACTGGCTATGAGACGTTATCGTTCGATTCTCGCTTCAATTTTGGCATTGGTGATGGTGTGTTTGGTTAGCTGCGGTTCGCCGCAAGCGGCCACACCCCCGGCCTATTCGCCCACTCAGTTAGAAATCGTCAAGCAGTATGAAGGAAATGTGATCAAACAGCGCGATCGCATGGATGAACTCGAACAGTTCATTGTCAATCGTGATTGGTTGAATGTGGGGACATTTATTCACGGGCCTCTGGGTGACTTACGTCGCGATATGGGCTATGTTTCCCGCAATCTCAGTGGCAAAACCCAAAAAACTGCGAGTAAAACTGCTCAAGATTTATTTGTCCATTTCGAGACGATCGATGCTGCCGCGAGTGCAGGCAACTATTCTCTGGCGGTGCAAAACTACGCAGAAGCGATTCAAGATTTTGACGCCTTTTTGAGTCTGATTCCCAAGGCATAAATTGATAGCGGTTAAGTTCTGACCGATAGGGTGGGGATGGGAATTTCTCCCATTTTTCACCCTATCTTGACCTGTTAGTTTGCTTCCCTCTTTCTGAAACCAGGGGAGATGTTGGGAGTTAAAATATGACCCGGGTTGTGATTATTGGATGCGGTATCGTGGGTGCGGCGATCGCCTATGAACTGAGTTTAGTACCGAATTTAGAAATTACTGTAATTGACAGCCTGTCAGCAGCCCAAGGTTCGACCCAAGCAGCTTTAGGAGTGCTGATGGGGATTATCAGCCATAAAGTTAAAGGCCGATTGTGGCGGTTACGGGAACAAAGTATTCGACGCTATCACGGCCTAATTCCCGAATTAGAGGCGATTGCGCCGATTTCCTTTAACCGGCAAGGTATTCTCATGCTCTGTTTTCCCGGTGAGGATATGGCACAATGGGAGAAACTGGCGGCCACTCGTCGCACCCAAGGCTGGCAATTAGACCTTTTAGAACCAGGGGAAGTGAGGCGACGCTATCCGCAATTGGGAAATGTGGAAATCGTGGGGGCGGTTCATTCTCCTCAAGATGGACAAGTTGATCCGGTTGTTTTGACTCGCGCTTTAGTGAGGGCGGCCCAAGGGAACGGGGTGAGGTTTAGATTTGGGGAGAGGGTTGAACGGATTAATTATATGGAAACGGAGTCCTGGAAGCGTTGCGATCGCCTGGAAATGACTGGGGGCAATCTTGAGGTGGATTGGCTGGTGATGGCAGCGGGATTGGGTTCCACTCCTCTGACTGCGGGACTTGGGTCGCCAGTAGAGATTCGTCCGGTTCTGGGACAGGCGTTACACCTGCGTTTGCCGAATCCGATGGGGGATGGCGATCGCCATCCTGTGATTACGGGGGATGATGTTCATATTGTCCCCAGTCAGGGTGGTGATTACCCCGTTACGGATTATTGGGTGGGGGCTACGGTAGAATTTACCGGGTTCGGTGACCCGATGGCGGGAGATCCAGCATTGCTTAAGTCAGTGTTGCAACGGGCGATCGCTTTTTGTCCCGATTTAGCCCGTGGGGAAGTTGTGAGAACTTGGTCCGGATTGCGCCCCCGTCCGTCAGGGCAACCCGCGCCCATTATCGGTCCCTTAGCGGGATTTGAAAATGTTTTATTGGCTACTGGACATTATCGCAACGGTGTGCTACTCGCCCCGGCTACAGCATTGGAAATTCGGCGGGCGATCGCCGGGAGTTGACCCTTAACTGGAGGGGGATTGATGGCGAGTTACCCCGCCAGCAATCCCTCGCGATGCTTTCGCACGTTTTCAAATTCTCGGGCTTTTTTTTTGATTTGGATTTGGGGACCGGAACGGGCTAGACGCAGGATCATCCCATCAATCAGGGGGGATTGGATAATTGGGCTATCGTTCACATAAGTACCATTAGTCCCTAAGTTGACGATTTTCCAGTTGCAGCCAATCCGATGCAGTTCGAGATGGTGGCGGGAGACCACTGCACTATAGAGAACGACGTGATTATCCGGCGATCGCCCAATCCGAATCACGTCTTGGTCCTGAAAGTCCCAGCTTTGGGAGGGGGAGGTTTGCGTAGGATGCACCAAGTTCAGAGTAATCACCATCTACTCCGGATTATTCATAAAAAATATCACTCTTAAAATTTTAGGACTCATCGCGGTTTCAAATGTTCCTTACAAAGGGAAAGTTTTTGTCAGATTTTCGTTTAATTTAGTTGGTAAAATCTTAGCTTTTTTTATCCTAATTTGAGGAAGGTTTTTGCGCTTCAGTAAAATTCCGTAATTTTTTAAAGAAATTCGGACAGACTGGATTAAATTTTATCCAAAAAACACCAAAATGCCTTGACCTGTATGCTTTCTGGTTCTCTAAATAGACCTGCGTAGAATCACGGTTGACTCTCCCAATTTAACTCGATTTACCCCATTAAAACTTGATTAAAAGGGTGGTTTGGTTCAGCCAGAACTAAATTAAAGAGTGAGGTATCTCACCCCTCAATCCCATCACCCATTGTTACAGTTATAAATCTTAATCATTTTTTAACCGAGGAAAACTATTGTAAGGTCACTTAAATATTGTCCCTCCCGAGGCAATTAAGGCGATCGCCCTGATTGCACCCCAAACGCACCCAGGACTTACGCATAAACCCCTATTTGTAGGGTTGAGGGAACTCCAAAAAATAAAATCCCCAAAACGTTCGTAGTGACTCCTTCACCCCCGTCATCTTAAAGAAACCCCTGAAGGGGGGACGTTGAACGTTTGGATGATTTATGTTTTGCAATCCCCCTACAATTCGCGTTCCATTCCCGATGGGTTTGAAATTAAGACGGTAACAATTAGACAAAAAGCTGATGGTTGGTATGTATCAGTAAGAATTGAATCTAAATCAACGCCCGATTTCCCCATAATTCCAGATAGCGAAATTAAAACCATTACTGGCTGTAATATGGGATTGGGTAAGTTGGTTTATCTGTCTGATGGGAGTGTTATTGAACACCCACGATTTGCGACTAATAAAAAGACTAAATGCTTAATGCGAGTTAGACACCGGCGAGTCAGTCGTAAACAAAAAGGGAGTAAAAGCCGCAGCAAAGCCCAGATTAAAATTAACAAACTACAGAATAAGATTCAACAAAAACGTGAGTTTTATAACTGGAAATTAGCCAACAAAATAGTTAAAAAAGCTCACGCGGTTGCTGTTGAAGATTTAAATATTTCTGGACTAATGAAACGGTGTAAGCCGGTGTTGTCTGATCCGGGTATATTTTTGCCAAATAATCAATCAGCCAAGCGTGGCTTAAATCGTTCGATAGCCGATGCGTCCTGGTATGCGTTGACTCAAAAGCTTGAGTATCTGGCTGTGAAGTCAGGAAAAAGACTCTATAAGGTTAACCCACAATACACAAGAGAAACTTTCAGTAAGTGTAAGCATATCGATCTAGATAGTCGCAATGGTGAAAAGTTTATTTGTACTAACTCGGGTCACATCGATGATGCCAATCGGCAAGCTGCAAGAAACGTAAAAGCCTCGGTGATAGAGGCTTACGGGTTGAATGTTGTCAAAAGAATTAAATATAAAATGGTACGGCGGTCTGTTCGAAACCTGTACAATTAAGTCTCTTTGAGGTTGAATTGTATGAACGCTCGTCAGTTAATACGCTGCCCCAAAAATGCCAACGGCGTGTGGGCGAGAACCCAAAGGATATTCAACTATCTCTCTGGGATATTAAGGAAGTAATTTTTTAAGAATCCCATCCCCTTTAAGGGTGGGAGTGTCAAGACTATCAAAGATAATGTAGAAGCGATCGCCCTCCAAATCGACCATCTCCACCAAGGTGCAAGTCAAAAGTGCTCAATGCCATCGACGAAGTGACCACCAGTGCTCAGGAAATTTCCCTCGCCACCCACGAACAAGCGGTTGCCATTCAACAACTGGTGGCGGCGATCAATCTGATTAAAAATTCCGGTTGAGGGATGTGATGCCTCGGTTAAGCTGTTGCCTGTCTAAATTGGAGGTGAGGAAATCATGAAACCTTTGGAGTGCGTAAAGCCTGAGCCCGGGCTTCGCTGTGCGGCGTAGCCTGTACGCGCGAGCCCAAACATCGAGCTTCGCTAGGATTATCCAATTTAGATGCAAAACAGCTGATCACCCAAGGGGCGACTGCTCCTTGGGACTAATCCATCCAAGTGAGGTCGGTTGTGGAAAACGGGGGGAAAGTATTTTGATCCGCCGTCGTCGGACGAGATATTCTCATCGGTAAATTTTTCGGGTTAGACGAAGGCTGTTTTTGTTGAAGTTGAGTCAACTCTTGGAGGGTTTTTTCATTCGCTGCCGCCAGTTGAATTGCAGATTTTTTCGTTTCCTCTAATTCGGCACGAACTTTAGAAAGTTGCTGAACCTCTTCCGTGAGTTTTTGATTAAGTTGTTTTTGTTTCTCCAACTCAGCGGTTAACTTCGTTTGGGCGGGTTTTTCCTGATCGGCGAGTTTTTTGGCAGCGGCTAATTCTGACTCTAGTTGTTTCACCTGAGTTTTTTTGTCCTGCAATTGCTGCTGTAAATTCGCATTGAGACGACCGAATTCTTCATTGCGCTGCTCGGCTTGATTGAGCTGACCCTCTAAATTTTGGATCAGACTGCGATGTTGCTCCAATTCTGATTGAACAGAAGCAAGGGTGCGATCGAGCGCACCATCTTTTTCCCGAGCTTCTTGTAACGCCGCCTGCAATTCGGTCACCGTTGCTTCTAACTGCGAACCGGGATTTTCTACAGCCCCCTCAATCGGTTCAGCTTGAGTATTTTCCGCGAATTCTACTTCAGAATCGCCAGTTTTTTGCGCTTCATCTCTGATTAAATCGGCAATTTTTTTTCTAGGCATTAGTTTCTCCAATCACGCTGTAATTCATCAGCTACCCGACGATAATCCGCCTGAGCTTCTTTTGCATTTTTGCCACGCCATTGGGCGATCGCCACCCCATCGAGGGCCGCCCGTTCATGAGCTTTAAAGGTCCGAACAAAGGCATGGCAGGTGGGGATTCCTTCTTCCATCAGCGTGTTTTGAGCCTCCAGCGCCTCCCCCAAGGACCGGGAGTCCACCCGAGTCAGAACCACCCGATGCGCCACCGCCACTGGGACGATCGCCTCGCGCACGGTTTCAATCAGCGCCGCTAAATCCATCGGCGCAGGGGGAGTCGGCAACAGGACATAATCCGCCGCTAATGCCACCGCCGCTAATGCCTGCGATCGCAATGCCGGAGGAGTATCCACCACAATTAAATCGTAACCTTGAACCTGGCGTAATTGACTCAAGAGACTTGGATCCGTCTCCTGCGCCAGATCGAAAGCAAAGCCTTTTTTGCTACGCTGAACCCACCACGTCGCCGAAGCTTGAGGGTCAGCATCCACGAGGAGGATACGCTGGTGTTCGGCAAACGTAGCAGCGAGATTGACTGAAGTCGTTGTTTTCCCGACACCCCCCTTGCCATTAATAATCGCAAGGATTCGGGTTGCAGGAACTTCGGGGGTTGCAGATGACGGTTTTGCCAAGACGACGATTCCTCAAAAGCGCAAAGAGGCGATCGCTTTTACTATACCTCTTGACGCGCCCCAAATTCATAACAGTTTGTAACAGTGGAGGGAGTTTTGTAGGAGTTGGTTATCAAGAAAGCGAGCAAGATGCTCGCACTCCCGAGGTTTCAACGCTTGGTCCCTCAAAATCCTGTGATCCCACCTACAGTTGCTCCCGAGTTCCTCGCCATAAATTGGCAATCCATAGAATAATACTCCCATCACCCAACTCTCCCCCATCCCCCAATTCTCTCCCAACCCCCCATCAACCAATGACCAACGACAAATGACCAATGACCAATGACCAAACCCTAACCATGCGATCGCAACCCAACTCACCCCCCAACTCACCCCCACTCGGCGCTCAACGGGATTGGATTTGGCGCGGATATCAAATCCGTTACACCTATCTGCGATCGCCTCAAGCTAAAGCGAATGCTATCCCCTTAATTTTCCTGCATGGATTCGGTTCTTCCCTGGGACAATGGCGGTTCAATTTAAGACCAATTAGTGAATATCATACGGTTTATGCCCTGGATTTTTTAGGCTTTGGTGCCTCGGAAAAAGCCTCCGCCAATTATCGCGTCAGTTTATGGGCGGAATTAGTCTATGATTTTTGGCGGAGTTTCATTGCGAAACCTGCTGTTATTATCGGCCATTCTCTCGGTGCATTAATTGCCTTAACTACGGTGGCAACCTATCCCAAAATGGCCCAAGGATTAGTCATGCTTACCCTACCAGATCCGCAACCGAGACAACCCCCCGCTTGGGCGAGGGCGATCGAGCAATTTTTCTCATCTCCCCTGTTATTATGGCCTCTTTTTAAAATTGTCCGGCAACCCGGTTTATTACGAGTTGTTCTCCGAAAAATCTATCAAAATCCTGAATTAGTCGATGATGAATTAGTCGAACTCTTTGCCAACCCTGCACAGGATCAAGGAGCGTTGCAAGTCTTTTATCGGCTCTCCCTCACCCGCAGCGATCCGGAATATAGCCCAATTCTCAAAGATTTGTTACCTGGATTGACTCTCCCCATTTTATTACTCTGGGGAGAAGCGGATCAGATTGTTCCCTTCAGGAGTGCGGTGCAATTGTCTAACTTAAATCCCAACATCCAATTGTTAACGATTCCCAATGCCGGTCATGTGGTCTATGATGAAAATCCGGAGTTCGTCAATCAATCTATTTTGGATTGGGTAGAAAGAGCAATTGAATAGTCCACCAGTCGGGCCTGCGCATTGCGTCCTTACCAAACTATTGAATATTCTGCACTTCATGCGCATGAGAACCGCTATAGATCGATCCAAAAAGCTGTGATTAAACCCGGATATTATGCAGTCAATATCTGCTGTGCCGTCAAGGATAGTTCGGGGAAAGTTGGAGAGAGGATGCGATCGCCCCCGGTAAACGAGGTACGTCGATATTGACCCGAGGATTCTAAACCAAACACAAAAACCGTCGGCACTTTGGGGTTTCCCAGAAACCCTCGACTGCCAATGGCTAAATAATCCACGATCCAATATTCAGGAATTCCTAACCGTTGATATTCCTCAAATTTATCGAGATAATCATCTTCCCAATTCGTGGAAGTCACCTCTACCGCCACCGGAATCGGTTCCCGTAACCCATTGTATTCCGAGCGATCGCTGC
>NZ_JAFLQW010000348.1 GCF_017313335.1 Phormidium pseudopriestleyi FRX01
ATTTGCAAGTCATAGGGACCTATCGGCGTACCTATTACTGCTAATTGAGAGCGAATTGTTCCAGCTAATCGAGCCGCTTGTGGATCGAACGACAAAATCTAGAATTGACTAAAAAACCGTTCCAACAAAGCTACATTTTCCTGGATCTTAGCACTGCGATAAGCTCCATAGTAAAGCTCCATTTGCACGACTGTACATAAATAAATATCTTCTGCTTGTTGCTGGGCTAATCGACTTGCTACTGCCGGACTGGTATTATTTAACACCCGAATGCAAACATTCGTATCGAGCAAATAAGTCAAAATAAGTTCTCCCGTACTTCGTAGTCTCCCTGATTTTCTCTAACTAGGGGTTCCCCTACCCACCCTCCGACAACTTCCTCAAAAAATCCCGGTTGCCATCCTGATGTTTTCAGTGGGTTGGCTAATTCGCCTTTGGGCAAAAGTTCCAAAATAACAATTGCCTCCAACTCCTGCTCTTGATATTCCGGTGGCAACTGGACTCGCAACACACCATCAGATCCCACGGTGGTTTTCAAGTGAATGCTGTGCATGACAATTTCCTCTTAGATCTATCGAACTTAATTTTCCATTTCATCGGCTGTAACTTCGTTCAAAATTACTAGAAGTCGCTGGAGGATTTGCGGTGATCGATTAATTCATCGGAAATGCGATTGCGCTCAATATACTGGTGAATCTCTTCCTGGTTGTCGCTGTAGTAGCTCAACGCATCAAATACTTGGGCGAGGGTTAGATGAGGCATTCCGATGGGAATTTCTTCCGGCAAAACTCCCATTCGCCAGGTTTCCACAATGGCTCTAACTGGGGTACGAGTGCCTTTGATAATCGGTTCGCCCCCCAAGATTTCATCATCTCTGACAATATAGCGATTTTCTGTGGCTTTAACCATTTCCGTTGCTCCTAACTTCCCTAATGTTCAATAAACAGGTTAGCAGACTCCCCCTGATCATAGGAATGGCGCAACATTCGGAGGGTTTGCTGCTGGGAATTTTGGTGAATGTAGCCGAACCCTGTCGCAAATTGTCCGGGATGACGATCGCCTGGGGCTTCCGGGAGTTTAACCTCCCAAAAGCCTTTTGACTCTAACTGTTTATCCACCACCCCTGAACAGGTCCATCGAGTATCTAAGGGTTGGAGTAACAGGAGATGGCGACGAGAAGGCGATGCCATCTCCTTCATGTTTACTCTAAAAAGTCGATCGCAATTTGATCGCCCACTTGTATCCCCAGTTCGGCAGCGCGTCCTCCCCCCAGTTCGAGAACATGATCAACGGGGCTATTTTCCGGTCCGTAGAAGGGACAAGGGTCGCTGGTACAGGGGGGAACATCATCAGCGATCGCCAGGACTTCTCCATCTCGCAAAAATATCATATCCAAATTAATCTCAACGTTTTTCATCCAAAAGGTGACGGTTCTAGGCGGATTAAATGGAAACAACATCCCTCGATTCGGGGCAATCTCACTTCGGTACATCAGTCCGATCGCCTGCTGTTCTGGCGTGGTTGCCACTTCCAAATCAATGGTTTGGTCACCGATTTTTGCTTGTGCGGTAATGGACAAATCTTGTCCCCTCTCTATTTTGACCCTGGGTGAGAAAGATACTGTATCCCCATGCGGTTGTGCATCGGCAACAGGGGGTAACCCCGAAGGTGTACAACCCAATAAAAACAGACCGAAACTGGTGACGAAAAACCGGGCTAAACTCTTCATATTTTACTGCTTAACGGTTACTGCTTTGATTCAATTTGAGAGCAAATAGTTGCGATCGCCGATCCACAAATTAACCGGGACGGCATTTCCTCGCTGATTCACTTTAAGCTGGATCACTAAGGTTTCTAGTTTTTCCTCCTGGTCGGTCAAATCCAAGCTTTCCAAAATTTCCTCCCGTTGCGATCGCATTAGGTAAAATTTTCCTCCCTCATACTCCACCAAATCTTCTAAGGATCTCCCCTTAATCATGACTTGATTTTCCCCTAATTCCGTGGGGCGATCGCCACTTAACCCCACCGCGACCCAAGGCGTTGGCACTTCCCCGGTTTCCTCCGCTGTTGGCGGTGACAAAATTGCATAGAGTGTCAAATCTGGGTCTAACAATTTGGCATCTGGGTTACACTGATTCTCCCGATTTCGGGGTTGGTTATTCCGGGGACAAGGCACAGGAGTTCCCGGCAGTTCTTCCCATCCGGGAATTTCTTCTAAAATTTTGAAATTGGAAATATTATAGCTGACTCGATTAGAAGAATTTCTAATAAATTTACTCAAGTTAACAGGTTCGGTTTCTAAGGTCACTAATTTCCCATTCACTTCGGTATGAACCGCAAAAAATGCCCCAGTTAGCATGGCGGCAGTTTGAATCAGCAGAGGAATTAAAAATCGACCTAACACTAAGCTGGGTTTGATTTTTTCTGGAGAAGAAGGCTGCTCGTTTTGCATAATTTAAAAGACCCCCCTAACCACCTTTTGGTAACAGGTAGAATTAGAATTGACGAAAAAATGTTGATTTTTAATCCAATATAGCGGTTCCCAAACTCATTCGCGTACAGATATTTAAAGGAACACAAACATCTTGCTCGCTAATGATAATAGCGAGCAAGATGCGCGCACTCCCAAATGAATTGTACGCGAATAACTATGGGAAACGCTATCCAGTTATTTTAAATTACCCTGCATGAATCCGGGCCATTTACTCTCAAGTTAAGTCTTCGTTTTCAATGGGTTTAATCCCACTGCCTACGATTAGGCCAATGGCAATTGTAGCCATTCCACAGAGAACAAAGACGATGGATTTAAACACTAATCCGGTTTCATACTCCAGGACTCGGGTGAGAATTTGCAAGGTTAATAGTAGCGTACCCCACCAAAAAATCCGCCGATCGCCTCTGCTGAGACCCTGACGCATCAATCCGTATGCTAACAAAAATAGCAGGATGTTAAAAAGTAAGGGACCCAGCAGGGGTAAGGGTTGGATGCCAAAATGCCAGAATAGCATCCCTGTGGCGATCGCAATCACTAGGCCGATCGCATGATTCAAGTAGGCATCAGGGGATGAAAAACGCCGGAAATTATCCCGAGGACTGGTAAAATGCCACACCAAGGCCAACCAACTCCCGAGGACGATCAGGACATCGAGGAGGTAGGCAAAACCTTGTTGGAGGGGAATTTCAGAAATCATGGGGTCCCAAGGTTCCATTGGGGAACTCTCGGACCAAAACCAATGGAAGGAGATCACATAAAAGGAGAGGGAGAGAAAGATGAGGGCAAAGGTGCGGGCGATCGGTCTAAATTGGGGGAGTTCTTCGACCTCATCAAACACACCAGTTGATTGCCCGGGTTTATCATCATAACTCCACAGGAGGACAGGGGGTAGGGCGTAGGCGATCGCCAGCATCCAATGATTCGGCACATTTAGCAGACTGAACCCCACGATGAGATTGACTTGCACGGACTGAATTAGGACCAGGGTCGCCAATCCAAAAATCCAGGGCGATCGGCACCAGTATGCCAGGGGCACTAACAGGAAGGCCGCAATTAAGGGCAGATGGAGGATTACAGTCCGGATCCAAAACAATCCGTCACCCTGATAGACCAGGGCTAAACCGGGCCAGTATCCTACCCCAATTAACAGAGTGGCTAAAATTCCACAGCCGGTCAAACGCAAGCTGTAGGCCATGACCAGGACCGCTAACCCCCAAATCAACCAAAATTCTCCCAAAGACAGACTCATGAGGAAAATTTCCCCAATCAGGCTCATGTTTAACCCGAGGAGGAGGGAACTTAGAAAGAATAATCCGTGGCCGGTGCGAGTTTGCCATCCGGGGAAACGATGCGATCGCCCGAGTGAATCTCGCCACAAATAGAAGGCGCACAGATTCACAGCAATGAAAATTCCCACCAGGACGCCGGTTTTGAGTTCCCGGGACCAGATATCCCAATTGGCTTGGACTAAGGCGATCGCCCCGCTACTGATGAGCACTGCACCCAACCCCAGCAGTATGGCAATAAACCGAGTCTGATTCGGGCGATCGAGAGTTTCAAACAGATAGCGACGGGACAATTCTTGATACTGATCCTCGGAAATCAAGCCTTCCATCGTCCATGAACGAGCCTCTATGCGTAATTGGCGGCGAAACTTTTCCGAAACCATGAAGGGATAAGGATAAAAGATGACAGCGTTGAAGGTGACAAACCCGCTGATTAGGTTGGGGGCGTCAGTCCCCCGGGAGGGGGTTTCTTACCCGGGTAGTCATTTCACAAGAGGTCAAGGACCTCAACTTCCGGCTAGGGGAGGGCTGGGATGAAGGGTAGGGGTTTACTTGGATTCGGAGTCGAGTTGGGATCTGCCATTGCGAATGACGCGCAACATTTCTGAGAGTTGACTTTCCAGGTTGTAGAGGACGCGATCGGCATAATCATCCGCCCCTTTTTCGATCGCCTCGGCTTCGGAGATCCCCCGGGACCTCATCTCCTCTAAGTCATCCATCGCTTGCCGTCGCAACCGTTCGATTTCCGAAATCGTCTGTTCCTGAGCGGATTCGCAATCAAGCTGGACCTGTTGGCGCAGATGGTCTGATTCTAGCTTTGCCTGTCGGACAATTCCCATTTCGTCGAGAATTTGGGCCGCCCTGTGCTCGGCAGCTTCCAAAATTTCCTGGGCATATTGTTCAGCTTGGACAATGATTTCGTCTTTGTGGCGGATGATTTCCTCTACTTCCTCAAAGGCAGCAGGTAAATTCAGTCGCAGGAGATCGAGCTGCTCTAGCAACTGCTCCTCATCCACCAGGGTCCTTCCCGTAAACGGGATGCGCGGACTTTCGAGAATCATCTCCTCCAGTCGGTTTAGTTCCCTCTGGATATCTAGGAGTCCCTGCTCGTGCTCGGGAGATTCTTCTGGGAGACTCGATCTGTCGTCTGGGTCAATCCGGGCTGTGTTTTGGCGTAACATCGGTAGATATCAAGCGCAACGTGCTGGGGAACAAGGTGATTGATGGAGCCGCCAAATCGGGCAACTTCCTTTACTACACTACTGCTTAAAAAGCTGTATTCGTTAGAAGTTGCTAAAAAAACCGTCTCGATTTCAGTGGCTAGGGTTTTGTTGGTATGAGCCATTTGGAGTTCTAGCTCAAAGTCCGAGAGCACTCGTAGTCCCCTTAACAGGACACTCGCCCCTCGAATTCTGGCATAGTTCACCGTCAAGCCCTCAAAACAGTCTATTTCTAAATTAGACAAATGGGGGGTCGCAAGGCGAATCTGCTCTAAACGCTCTTGCACGGTAAACAGTGGGGTTTTATTTGGATTAATCACCACCGCCACAATCACCTGGTCAAACAGCTTACACCCTCGCTCTATGATGTCAAGGTGACCTAGGGTAATGGGATCAAAGCTGCCCGGATAAATTGCAATCACAAGGATTTAGTTATCAGATTCGCAGTTAGGGACTTGATTAGGTCAAGTAGGATGGCATTTCGATTAAGGCAAATGTGACGTTTGGACATCTGCTTTTGTTGAAATGGCAACGGCTACTGCACACCATCATACCACCTTTAGGATGACTGGCAACTCAACTTC
>NZ_JAFLQW010000089.1 GCF_017313335.1 Phormidium pseudopriestleyi FRX01
ACACTTCGCGATCGATTAGTGAAAACACATTAGCTTTAGTGGGTCGTCTGGAAAAAATGGTTGACCAGACATTTGCACCAGTTCCGGTAACCCCACCCACCTTTAGTTTTGCTGCCTCTAATCAACCGTTAGTGGGTATGATAGGCAGCGGATTGGCCCCGAATAATCCTGATATTGACTACTCCAAAGTTACCTGGGCGCAAGATTCTACCAATGTAAATAATGGCCCAGCTTTACCGGAAGGAGAAGCCAACGAAAACAGCACGGATATCCTAGAAATTATTGCCGCCAAACGAGACAACGGCATTGGAATTGATGGGATTAATCCCGATGCACCGATTTGGGTCGGAGGAGCCGTTGGTCCAGAGACCTGGATGGAATCTTTGGTCGAATTTGTGGATGCAACTCGCCAGTCGGGTCAACCAAATGCGGTAGTTAATTTGAATCTGGACTTAACTCAGGTTGATGCCCAGGGGAATGTCACGACTCGTTATCAATTAACGCCCCAAGAACGAGAAGCCATTGAATATGCACGTCAGCATAATGTATTGATTGTCGTGCCAGCAGGTAATGAACCGGGTCAGATTTCTGCTCTAGGTAATGCGAGTTTAGAATTTGATAATGTAGTGACTGTGGGTGCTGCAACACGAGTTAATGATGCTGTAGCTCTCTCGAAGGCTTATGATGCACCGGATGACTCAGGAAGTGGTATTGCACTAGACTTGATTACCGATGGAAACAGTTATGAAGCTCCAGCTAAAGTGACGGGTGCCATTTCTCAAGTTTGGGCTGCTAATCCTCGTCTTAACTACACTCAGGTTATCGACATTATCAAACGCACGGCCACAGATTTAGGTCAACCGAACTGGGATAGTCGGACAGGTGCAGGATTGCTGAATATTACTGCGGCTATTACCCTAGCAAAAGCAACTGAACCCGAACCCTACACCGTCAAACCGGGTCAGCGTACCATCACCGATAATTTTGTTTCCTCAAATCCGGAAAATAAACCACTACCTGGGGATCCGACTCATCCAGCGGCGACTGTGCCATCCATTCCTAAAACGACTGTGGATACAGGCGGCAACAGTATTGAAAAAGCCACTCAACTGTTGATGTCACCAACCGTCGATATTATCGATCAGGTCAGCAGTATCGACCCTGTGGATGTTTTCCGAATGGAGGGTCGCTACTTGCATGGGGCTGATTTCTCGGTTCTGGATGGGGAATTATCGATTAAGTATCTGACTCCTGACGGTAAATTATTAGGGACTCAAGTTTTGGGTAAGGGCAGCCACACACTGGAATTACCGGGCAATGTCAGTGGCGAGGTGTTGATGAAGGTGGAGCCTCGGAATGAGCATCCTGCAACCTATATGCTCTATGGATTTGAGAGTACCGAACCGCAACCTTTCAATATTGATTTAGAGTTTGACAGTCCGTTGACAGCAAGTCAGAAGAAAATTCTGGAAGCGGCAGCGAAGAATGTGGCCTCTTTGATTGGTCAGGGTTTACCGACGGCGATCGTTGATGGCAAGATTATTGACGATATCAATATCAAGATTTCTACGGCTGATTTAGATGCTGCCGGGGGAACCCAAGCCCGGACTAAGATTGACTTTATGCGCTATGGGTCATTGTTGCCTGCTCAGTCTTTGGTGCAATTGGATGCCACAGATATTGCTGAGTTGGAACAGTCTGGCAGTTTGTTTGATGTGGCACAACATGAGTTTCTCCATGCGTTAGGGTTTGGCAATCTCTGGGAGGCGAAGGGGCTGGTCAATTATGCCGGTACACCGTTGGCACAATATAACGGGAAAAATGCGGTTGATGAGTTCCAGAAGGCGGGCGGATTGAAGGATACCGTTGCTCTAGAAACAGAAGGGAATGGTTCAGCGAGTTTGCACTGGCATCAACAGTTGTTCCCTGATGAGATTATGACAGCAGACCTGAATGGGTTTACCGGGGAACCTGCGCCCATTAGTGCAGTGACAATCGCTTCTCTGGCAGATTTAGGCTATGTGGTGAATTTGGATCGAGCAACACCAGGTTATCAGCTATTCGGTGGTCAAACCTTTGATGCAGAGGATTTAACTCCAGAGCAGATTGAAGCATTCCGACAACTTGCAGAAATGTCCTTTGAGGATTCGGATGCAGATTATGAGTATATTGCTCCGATTATGCCGACAGTTGACCCGGATAAGGTAGCTCCTGAGATTTGGGCGCACGCGGAGCGGTTCTGGAAGAATGGCGATTATTACGATTGGGTTCGCCACCAAATACGACCAAATGAATTTATAAGCCATATTACTCAACGAACTATGGGTAATGGAGTAGATTCAGACTACTGGGCATTTGTTGGCAACAAAAATGGACTTGCTAATGTTCATCGGATCGCCGCAGGAGATTGGATTTGGATTCCGCAGCATCATCCTAATTATGAGCAAAAGCAAGAGCAAGAACGTTTGCGCCGGGAAGCTGAGTTACGGCAGCGGCAAGAGGAAGAAGCTCGCATACGTCGGGAACAAGAGGAGGCATTTGCGCGAGAACAGGAGCGAGTTCGCCAAGAGGCGGAAGCGCGACGACGGGAGGCAGAAGCCAAGCAACGGGAATTGGAAGAACAAGAACGGCGCTTGCGTGAAGAGATGGAACGCCGTCGTCAGGAGGAAGAGCGTCGCTTAGAGGAAGCGCGTTTGGCTGAGTTGGCACGTCAGGCAGAGATTGCACGGCAGCAGGGTAAGGGTGGTTTAGATTGGTATATTGCCAAGCCATTGCCTGAGTTTGGCCCGGTTGATCCGTTTGAAACTCGTTTGACGGGTGAAACGGTGGGTAATTTAGTGCCGGATGATTACTATCGGTTTACGTTATCGCGGGGTGGTCGGATTACGGCTGAGTTGCGTCAATTGCTGGCAGATGCGGATTTGGTGCTTTACGATGTGCGGAATCGTCCCATCGCGTATTCAATGCGGGAGGGGATTACGGATGAGCATATTATTGCGGATTTAATTCCAGGAACATATATGTTGCGGGTGAATAGTCCGAAGGGTGTAACCACGGACTATGAACTGATTGTCAAGTTCAAGCATAAACTGTCTCAATCTGAATTAGGCTTACCGGGGTGGAACCCTGGAGAATCAGGCGGCAGTGGTGGCGGTGCTGCTGCTGGTTCTCTGTTCAGCGATCCACGGATTCAACGGATTTATGATACTGCCCTGAACAATTTTGCTGGGCCGGAGCGGGCTAAGGCGAATACACGGATTGCCGAGCTTGAGCGTGAGAAGCGCAGTTATGAGCAAGAGATGAAGGCGCTGCTGGATCAGATGAATGCCGAGCAGCGGAAGAAAGTTAATGACGCTTTAGATCGTGCACGTAATGATGCGAGAAATTGGGTTGACGGGATTGCTAATCCGATTAAAAACACGGTTGATAGTCTTGGAAATGGAATCAAGAATAAGGCTGATTCTTTTGCTAATACCTTACTAAGCAAAATCGACAATATTTGGGATTTTGGGAATGGTTGGATTAAGGATCGCAAAGAAGATGCCCGTAAACTGGTTCGTCAAGGACGAAATGCGGTTAAGAGTGCGGTTAACAATGCCCAAAGTTGGCTGAAAGGGCAACTTGAAGCTATTCAGAATAGTGTTAAGTCAGCAATTTCTACGTTCTTTGAGGCGGTTAAGAATGCTTATCGCACTGGTGCTGAGATTAATCAGGCTATTGCAAGTGCGGCTAATTCGTTCCGCAGTGCGGTTGATCGTGCGGTTAGTGGTGCGAATGATTTGGTTGGCAAGTTCAAAGGGCAAGTTCTGAGTGCTGTTGAGTGGACTAAGAATCTTGGCATCAAGGTTGATAAGTTTGGGGTCAAGTTTGAATTCAATGCTTACAACCAGCTTGTGAAGCCTGCGGTGGATGCAATTGCGAGTGGTGTTAGCTCTACGATTAATGGGATTGGTAATAGCTTAAAAGGTATTACCAACTGGCTGGAGCCTCGTACTCAGAAAGCTGTGGCGGATATTGTCAATGCCCTCTTGGGTGATAAGACAGGGCATCTATGGAACAAGATTCATGGGGTTGATGCGAAGATTGCGGCAACTCGGACAGGTTTGGAGAAGGTGCTTTCTGCTGCCAAGCAGCATATTGCTAATTTTGCACGTAAGATTGATGCTTTCCTCAGTGATCCAGAGGAACGAAAGCGGGTTTTAGAAGCTCTCTGGAAATGGGGCTTCAAAACAATCGAGGATGCTTACAACTTCATTGTTAAGAAACGGGATGAAGTTCGTAAGGAAATTGAGGCTGAACGAGAAGCTCGGCGTAAGGCTGAGGAAGAAGCTCGGCGTAAGGCTGAGGCAAAACGCAAAGCCGAGGAGGAGGAAGCTCAACGCAAAGCCGAGGAAGAAGCTTGGTTAAATGAAAGTACAAAGCTTACTCCTGCTCAGGAAAATCTGTTTAAGCAAGTAATGCTTCGAGGAAATCCTCAGCTAATAGCTGATTATGATTTTCTCAAAAATGTTGCTCAAAGCAGATTGACAAGTTTACACACTTTCTCTGGAGTCAATTTGCCCAAAGAAGCAGATCCTTTAAGCAAAGAATTTTTGAATGACCCAGGAACCCTCTTGAAAAAGTTTAGCTATATGCAAATTCTTGAAAATAAGTTGGGCATGGGTACTATTGAGCAGGCACAGAAGGCTTATGAAAGGCTTGGCAATGCAATTGACAGCTACTCTTTTAATGATCCAGTATTTGAGAATACTGTAAGTAGCAATGCGATTAAGATTGTCGAACAAAACTATTCAGAGTTAAATCAAATTACCGAAAAGTTTCAAGCTCTGTATTATTTTAATTTTGGCAATGCTTTACTGGACGCAGCTAATGGAATCTACCGCTCAATCGGATTAGGAGTGAATTTGTCAAGAATATTTTTGGAAGTTAAATCTGGAGGCTTCCGTACTGCAAAATCAGCGTTTGAGGCTTTGCCTGATCTTACACAAGAACAAATTATGACTGAGAAAGCCAAAGATATGTATGATCTTGTTAAGACAATCTACGAAACTCCTATACTTGAAGCCTTAGAAAGTGCATTAAATGGGGATTTTGATAAACTATTTGAACAGCTACCATCGCTGTTCAGTAACACAGCAGATCTTATGAGTAAGATAGCTAAAGATGAGAATATAAAGCTATCCTCTTCTGTATTATCTGAATTCGTTAATGCGGTAACAAGTATGGAAAGCTTTGGCAACTTAAGTCGTCTATTGAACACACTGAAAAGTAGTAACCTTACACATATTAACTCTGATGATATCAGCTTTGTTTCCACGTCTAAAATATATTCAGGTTTAACTACTTTATTCAGCATCATCAAAACTTTCAGTGCCTTGTTTAAATTATTCTTTCATTCTAAAACAGCCGCAGGTATAAATTTTGCTGTCCAAGGCAAAACAACATATCTAAATGAGATAGTTGATGTTGCTGATAGTTTGAAAGTGGCATTATGGTCAGTGTTTGAAGAATGGAACTCATCAAATATGCGAATTCAAAACGGTATGTATTCTTGCTTCACAGAGTATAATCACTCTGCCATAAAAGCTGCACAAAAAGCAATTACTTACATAGCACAAGCAGCAAGCTCAAGACTATAGTTTTAAAGGCTTCTGTGATCGCACGTTCCCCGAAGGTGCGATCACGCCTCAATCATTTCTCAAAGGTGTGATCGCCCTCCATTCCTCCCCATCCTCAAAAATACTATGACCAAACCACACCAAACCTACCTCGACACCCGACCTATACCCCCAGAATACCTAACCTCATCCGCCGAACTCCGTTACACCCTCACTGACACCCTCCAAACGCTCCTCCAACAAACCAACCACACCCTGATCACCCCCCCCGAAATTACCCCCAACCCCGAAACCTTCCTCAACAGCCTCAAAACCAACCCCAACATCTACCAAGCCTCCCTATCCCGACAATTCGCTGCCGACCTCCCCCCCGACATCCAACAAACCACCCTCAAAAACGAACCCAAAGACTGGTACATCAAAACAGCCGACTTTGGGGACGAGTGCGATCGCCCCCTCCAACACCGCGACGGGGAATATACCCAACTCCTCGAAGACCTTGCCGTTTACCATCAAATTCTGCAAGACCATTGCGACAAAATTATCGTCCTGCGCCCTCATAACTACGGTGGCTACGATATCCTGCTCAACGCTGCCATGCGCTGCCTTGGCTACAGCCCAGCCCAATTTCAATACATCACCATTCAACCCATCAAACTCTACGCCTTCCACAAACCCAGCCAGAAACTCCAAGCCATCCCAGACCTCCATCCCAACGAACTCCTGAAGGCGATGAGTCCCGAGGCACTACGTTGGTATTGTTTCAGCACTCCTCTGACGAAAGTTGCACCGATTAATCTGAGTACCGTGGGTCAACTCCAGTCCAACGATACTTTTGCTCTTGTGCAGTTCACCTATCAACGTTGCTTGACTCTAGTCCGACAAGGTAAAGACGAAGGAATCAATCCAAGTATGAGTTGGGATGACCTGAAAAACTTAACTTGGGAATCAGCTAATGCTGTCAAATTACTGGACTTAGTGGAAGCTACGCCTCAAGTCTTGCCAGAAAGTAGTCGCGAACTAGCGCCACATCTGATTTGTTCTCATCTGGAAAACTTTAGTCAACTCTGTCAATTATGGCTTGAAGGTTTGAGTTTGACTCCCCAGAATTTTCAACTCCTATCCACAATAGAATCGACTATGTTGGAGTTATTGAAAATATTGGGCATTCAAAGATAGCCGTTGAAAATATTGGGGATTATCTTATGTATTGAAGCTCCGAATTACTTAAAAACCCAAAAATCAATAATCCCAAGTTTACCGTTTTAATTCTTAAACCAAAATTCAGCAAATCAATGTTGTCAAAAAATATGAAATCTTTAAAACTCTTCAAACCATTTATGTCTGGCCGAAAAGCCACTTGGCTAATTACGCTAATTAGTGCCGTATTTCTCAGTAGTATTTTTGCGGTAGTTAGTCCTGTAAAGGCCCAAATTCAACAAGAATCAGAACCAACCCTTTCCGATAGTTTAGCCGAAAAAATATTGCAAAAAGCTGCTGAAGAAACGGGTTGGCCGATTTCCCAGCAGTTGAGTATTTGAGTAGGGTGGGCATTGCCCACCGAGCAGTTGAGTATTTGAGTAGTTGGTGGGCAATGCCCACCCTACCTGTTTATTTTACCTAATGAAAGACTGTTGGTGGGCAATGCCCACCCTACCTGTTTTAGGTGCTTTGAGTCTCAAAAATTGGGCTTTTTTATTGACAAGAAAAATGATTTTTGATATTTTGAAAACAATGTTAAGGGTAAATTGTGTGACAATAAAACAAGCGGGGTTTCTTCGGTGAATATTAGAGTTAACTGTGGCAGGGAGAGAGAAACCCGGTTGCTAGAATCCCAAGTGCGATCGCTCTTTACGATGACCCCAAAACTTGACCGATCGCCCCCCTGGATGTAAAGTTTTGCAACAAAATTGTTCAGGCCGCATAATTCCCGGGGATTACTCCTAATAAAGAAATAGAACCGTAACCTACTGGATGAACCCCTAGACCCTCTCACCCCTGATGCGATCGCCATGAACCCTCAACCCCTCAACCCTCAAAACCACTACGACTACTGGATTTGTCCGAATCTTGGCACTTACTGGCAACTGGCTAAGGTCCGAGGTTCGGATAAGGTGGTGCTAAAGTCGCGCCAAGGGAATGGTCAATTTACGTTTTCTCCGATGGAAGGATTTGTTTTACAGCATTTCACTGGGAAGTTGCCGATCGCCCAAATCCAGCGGCGTTGTCAGCAGCAATTTGATGACTCCCTTTCTCCCTCTTTTGTCTGGGAACTCCTCCAAAAACTGATTGAATTGGGTATTTTAGCGGCTGAGGATGAGACTTCTATGGATTGGATTTGTCCAGATTTAACCCCTTACTGGACTCTGTCTCCTCTCCCTGATTCTGACCAAGTTCTGCTCAAAGCAATTGAAGGCAATCTCCGAGTAATTTTTTCGGAATTTGAAGGATATGCTTTAAACTATTTTACCGGAAAATATACCGTTTTTGAGATTCAAACTCGCTGTGAGCAGGAGTTTTCTGGGGAAATTTTTGCTGATTTTATCCCGGATTTGCTACAAAAATTGATTGAGTTACAGATTTTAGCCCGGGATGATTCAGAGCAAAATGTTGAGCCATCTGATGCCCAAAAAGCTGCGGGCGATCGCCCTTCAAATTCTCCAACCCTTAAAGCATCTGTTCAGTGGATTAACCATCCAGATGGGTATTGGATTCTTCGCAATCCGGAGGATTTTACCTTTTTACAGTTGAGTGATTCCGATAAGGTGATTATCGACCAATTGGGACGGCGATCGCCCTCTTCAATTATTGAAGAATTCTGTATTACCCCACAAGAACTCAAAAATCTCCTGCGACTGTTGACGACATCCGCTATGTTGGAAGGTACGACGGTGCCCACTCCTCCTCGGGGCAAATTTAACCCGATGCAGTTGCTTTATTTTCGGATTCCTTTATTCAATCCCGACCCTTGGCTGACTCGCCATATTGAGGGAATTCGCTGGATTTGGACGAAGCCATTTGCGGTGCTTTTATTCCTCTGTTTATCTGCTTCTGTTGTCGTGGGAATTCGTCAGCGGGAAATCATTTTTTATACGGGACAGCAACTCATGGAAGCGAATGGTCCTGCTTTAATTATTCCTTTTGCTCTGCTGTCAATGCTGGTGGTGGCTTTTCATGAATTGGGTCATGCTTTTACGTTAAAAAACTTTGGCGGGGTGGTTCCTAATATGGGATTACTGCTGATGATGTTTATGCCTGCGGCTTATACGAATACGACGGATTCTTACTGTTTATCTCGGTTTAAGCGGGTGTTGGTTGTGGGGGCTGGTTTGTTGGTCCAATTTGCAATTTGGGCCGGTGCTTTATGGTTTTGGAATTGGACTCATGCCGGTAGTTGGCTACATACGGCGAGTTATTTACTGATGGTGGCGGCTTTAGTCACGGTTGCGATTAATTTCAATCCGATGGCTAAGTTTGACGGCTATTATCTAGCGGTGGCATTGACGGGGATTAATAATCTCAGGACGCGATCGTTTGCCTTATATGGAAATTTGTTGCGCGGGAAACCGTTACGAGAAAGGGGAGGAGATATTTTAATTTTAGCAATTTATGCGCCTTTAAGTTTGGCTTATATCTATTTTGTTTTTGGGTTTTTATTCGCTCGAATTGCCGATTGGAGTTTGACGAATATTCCAACTACGGCTCTTTTAATTTTAGTCATTTGGTTAATTTACTTTTTCTTTCCTAGCAATAAAAATTGATTTGCTGACTTTCTATTCAGGGCATTGACTGTTATGAGTTCTAATCCGAATCAACCCCAAAAGTCTCCGTTAAAAGTGGTGCCACCGAAATCGTTGGTTCAACCACCTATCCCACCGACTGCGCCAGCTTCGCCGACTCCTGAAGCGGTTCCTCCGGCAAAGCCACCGGCTGCTTCTCGGTTTTACGGGAAGGGGTTAATGCTGCTGTTTTTATTGGTGGGTGGGGTGGCGATCGCCCGAATTCCAATCTCTAATCATGTCACGGGAGCAGGAAAAATTACCTCTCGCAGCTATGAACGTCACCATGTTACGACTTCAGTAGCGGGTACGGTTAATCTGAAAGTTAAGAGTAATGGCGAGGTTACAGAAGGGGATATTGTTGCGGAAGTTTATAGTGCAGAAATAGAGAAGCAAATTGCTGAAGCAGAACAGATTTTACAACAGGCAAATTCAGCGCTTGACGATGCAAAAAGTCGGGTGAATATGGGCCAGATGCAACTAAATAAGGTTAAACAGGATGTGGCGATCGCCCGCAGTCGTGCGGAAAAAGAACAAGCAGAGTTTGAAGCCATTATCTCGGGGAACAATTCACCGCAAATTCGGCAGTTAGAAGAAGAAATTAATAGTATTGAAAGTGAAATAGCCGGAGCAAAAAATAATCAGATTGGCATTGAAAAACAGATTGCTGGAATTCAGCATGAAATTGCGGCATTAGGAATAGATTCGACAAGTTATCAGGAAAATTTAGAGATTCTACAATCGGAGATTGAACGATATCAAGAAATTCTTATGGAAGGGGCGTTAGCCCAGAATGAGTTTAATAAATCTCAGAAGGAAGAAAATATCCTGAAAGCTCAGATTAACCAACAAATGAGTCAAATGAAGGTGAAGCGCGAGCAAATCGGCCAATATGAAAGCGAAATCCGTCAAAGAGAAAATTTTATTGAACAAAAACAGGGATTAATTGCGGCTAAATATGAACAGATTCAAGAAGTTAAAAATAAAGTAAAAGAAGTGCGAGATGAGCGCGCAAATGAGTTGGAGCAACAGTTAGCATTACAACGTTCTGTGGAAACAGAAGTCGAAGCGGCAGTCATCCAAATCAAGAATGAATCGGAAGGGGTGGCTAAGGCAGAAGCGGAACTGACCCGATTGCGCGATCGCCAACAGGATTTGATTCTAAAATCTAAAATCACAGGAACCGTGGTGACGGCTGATTTAGATTTAGTGGATCAAGCTCCAGTACAAATGGGTCAAGAACTGATGGAAATTGTTAATTTATCCCAGCTTACTGCGACGGTAGAAGTCTCCCAGGAAGATGGGAATTTGGTCCAGCGCGATCAACCCGTGATTTTCAAGGTTCGTGACCCTTATAGTCCTAGTTACCGGGCCAAGGTTCAAGATATTTCACGGAAGATTGCTTTGGATCCATCGGGGACTAATCCCATGTTGACTTTGACCATTTTAATTGATAATCACGACCAGAGTTTACGGCCTGGAAGTGAAGGATTTGCTCATATTGAAACGGGACAGATGCGAATTTATCAAAAAGCTCAACATGAATTAAATAAGTTGTTTAATTTGGATAAATATTTTGTAGGATTTTCTAAATAATATTGTAGGGTGGGCAATGCCCACCAAAAAATAAAATAGCCCAAAACCTACCCCCGAAGCAATTGTAGGGTGGTGAAGCCACCGCACAGCTATGTGGGCAATGCCTTAAAAAGGGGGAAGCAATTGTAGGGTGGTGAAGCCACCGCACAGCTATGTGGCTTCACCACCCTACTCCTTTAACTGTAGAAGAGAGCTTAGGGGCAATTCGATCGCCTCGGGGTTGCCCCTAGGGTCTGAGGTTAACCTGAAAGGGTGGGTCCTAAATCATCGGCGATCGCTTTTTAGAGGTGGGCGATCGCGGTAGAGGGGGGAGTTAATGGGTGATATAATATCAAAAAATACAACCCAATCCTCAAATATGTTGGAAAAAGTAACAGTCACTTATGATGGTTCAGCGTTTTATCCAGAAACGCACCTAAATTTAGAACCCAATACCCGTTATACAATCCACATTATTTCTCAAGAAAAACAGACTGAAACAACGGAGAAAAATGCTTGGGATCTCCTGGAAGATATGGCAGGAACTTATGAAGCACAGGAAGATTGGTCTAGCGAACATGATCATTATTTATATGGGACAACCAAAAGAAACAGTTAAAACCGTAAAACATGAGTCAAGATAGACTGTTTTTAGACACCGTTTTCATTCAAGCTATTCTTAATCCCCGCGACCAATATCATTCTCCAGCCTTGCAACTATTCCCTCGGGTCAAAAATGCCCAAGAAGTCTGGATCACCGAAGCCATCTTCATGGAAGTTGGTAATGCACTCAGCAGCTATGATCGTCATAAAGTCTCTGCTTTTATTCAAAAATGTTAGAAAACTAATAATATTTCAATTGTAAATATCACCCCTCAACTCTTTGAAAAAGGATTAATTTTATATGAATCCAGAGCCGACAAAACATGGGGATTAGTCGATTGTTTTTCATTTATTGTCATGGAACAGCAAAACTTAATCGATGCTGTTACTTCAGATATTCATTTTATTCAAGCCGGTTTTCGGGCATTATTGCGATAGATGAAACAGGGGTCTATAGAAGAGAGGTTAGGGGCAATCCGATCGCCTCGGGGTTGCCCCTAGGGTCTGAGGTTAACCTGAAATTGTGGGTCCTAAATTACCGGCGATCGCGGGTTGAGGTTTGCTCCTGCTCCAGATTGAGTAAAGGGGCCTGAGCAATTTCTGAGAGATTGACGGATTCTAACAGAGCATTCCATCTTTGCCGTAACAAGGGGTCGTTGGGGTTTTCCCGGAGGAGTTGGGCGAGGGAGCCGATCGCATCAAACCACAGCAGTTCCCGCTCGTAAACGGCAATGCGATCGCGGGATGTTAGTTGCTCAAGTTCCCGGGTCAACGTCGGTGAGGATTCGACCCGTTCTATCCAACCCCCAATGGATAACATCGAGGGTTCTAATGCTTTCGGATTGCAAATCAGTGAGAAATACCAACTATAAAATTGATTGATTTGCAACGGAGGGAGATTGTTGTCCGGCGGTAGGGTCAGGGCAATGGTTCCTCCGCCGGTGGGCAAAGGAACTCTATGCTGATAAATTTCTTGGGCGTTTTCGGGGTCCGATTCATCCATTAGGAGAAATTCCATCTCAATCTGCCCCGGATCGGCCCCCTCGATTTTAGGGACGTAAAACAAGAAGGTGGGGGTATTCGAGAGGGTCAGTCCCAGGTTATTCTCGGGGACTAGGGCAATCATGCCGGATGCACTCTTCGGACAGGTCCCCCGTGTTCCGCCGCCAATCCGTCGTCCGGGTGCGCCTTCAGGGGTTTCAAATACGTTCCAATTCGTGGGTAACTGATTTTGGGCGATCGCGCGGGAGACAGAACCGGGGGTTGCGGGTTTGGTCAACCCGGCACTCCCACCGAATCCAACGGAGAATGCCATCGATAGAGAAATTAAGGCAAGAGAAGACTTTCTTAAAATCATAATAGAGGGGCCTTGTGGTGAATTTAGACAGTAAAAGTAGGCGGGATAACGAAATGGACCCGTCCTGCCGAGAGGGAACCGCTCTCTCTGAACACATTGAATCCCACTAAAATTGCTAAATTAGCAACCGTGCACCCCAAACCGTAGCGATCGCGGGGTTCTTTACCCCCACTCCTGCGGTTTCTCAAGGATTTGCACCCTTCAAGAGACATCACCCTGCTCTTAATATGGGGTGGCGATCGCGGATTCACTCCGATCGCCGGTTTAAACCCTTCGATAAGTGTTTAAATCCATCATAACCGCTCTCAACCCCAGGGCAAACTTTCCGTCTCTTCCAGGAGACAAGTTAACCAAGGCTTGAAAAAGCAACCGTTCTGACTCTACCCCAGTTATCCGTTGATCTCCTATCCCTTTTCACCCCCTTAGATTAGTTTTCTATGAGCGTTGATTCACCTGTTCTCTCCCATCAAATCGACCCCTGGTTACGAACAATTAGACCTTATGGCGTCTATGAGCTGCACTCTATGGCCTTTGTTGGCGATGCACTGATTGCCATTGATTCCGCCCGGGGCTATCTCTTGGAAATTGACTGTACGAACGACAACACCAAAATTCTCAATCCCTATCATGCTTCTGAATTTGTCGATACCACGGGCCTTTGCTTCTGGGAAGATACTCTCTGGCTAACCCGGGAAAACAGCGTTTATTTTTGTGAAAATGCCCGATCCAGTTTGGGAACTCAAGAACTCAATCCCCAACATTTCGTGACCTTACCCTATCCGGCGAATGGGGTGGCGGTTTGGGGTCCTACGGTTTATGTGAGTTCTCAAAAAACTGGCTACATTTTGATTTTTAACCGCAAAACTGGGGAGGAAATTACCCGGTTTTACGCCCCCGGAATCGGGGTGGAAAGTTTGACGGTCCAGGCAGAATACCTGTGGGTTTCTGATTCTGAAGAACAAACGGTTTACTGTCTCGATCGCGCCACAGGTACTCTAGTTTTTAGTGTCCTGACTCCCTTTGAACGTCCCTCCGGTTTGGCTTTTCATCGCCATCCAGAAACTGGGGAAGACATTCTCTATGTGGCTTATGCAACGGAAGAAATCTATATTCGGGATGACCCGAATTCCGCCGATCCGCACCAATTGGCCTTTCGCGATCGCACGTTTATTCATCCGTTGCATTTTCATTACTATGAAGATCAGCATTTCGCCTTATCCAACGGCTATCTTATGGAAATTTCCTATGTTGAGGAACTCTCTCCCCTGGATGAGTTGGACCTGACAGGTTTGGAATGGCGGATTGCGTTTCCCGCTGAAACCCCCCGCCAAAAATTGCAGAAAATTGAGGCGATCGGACTGCCATTTGAGGAAGAAATTCTGGATGGACAACGGATTGCTGTCTTTAAGTTCGACAGTCTCAAACCCCACGAGGCGCGGGTTTTTGGTTGGAAAGCTCTTTTGGAGGTCCGCAGTATTAAATATCGTCTTTCCCCTCGGGATGTGGAAAATCTGCCCGAACCTCCCCCAGAGTTTGGCGATCGCTATTTAGTCGATAATGACAATCTGGCAATGGATACGGAAATTGTTCGCAAGGCGGCAGTTGAGGCGATCGGGACTGAAACCAATCTCCTGCGAAAGGTCCTCAAGATTCGCGATTATGTCTATGAAAAACTCGACTACGGCATCAAACCCCACATTGATACCCCGGATATTGTCCTCGAACGCGGTATCGGTTCCTGTGGCGAATATGTGGGTTTAATGTTGGCTCTTTTGCGTTTAAATGGGATTGCTTGTCGGACTGTGGGACGTTATAAATGTCCCCCACACCCCGATCGCCAAGGGGTTCCCATGCAACCAGACTACAATCATGTCTGGTTGGAGTTCTACATTCCTGGATTGGGTTGGATCCCAATGGAATCCAATCCCGATGATAATCAAGATAGCGGCCCTAACCCGATGCGGTTTTTTATGGGATTAGCTTGGTATCATGTGGAATTGGGCAAAGGGATCCGGTTTGAAAGTCTCAAACTCAAGGGAGTACCGTTACATAAAAGCGAGATCCGTCTGGGGGATTTGGCAATCAATCACGTCCGATTCACGATTTTAGGTGAACTGCCACCACCTAACTAAAATAGCCCCCTCAGCGGCCCTCTGTTCAGGTGACTTCCCAGGAATGGATGACTGCCGACCCTTAAACTCGGACTCTGTTAACACTAATTTTTGATTGGGGAGGACTTGTGGACACGACTATCTATACTGTTCTAGCAACTGGAACCCTAGGGTTGATGGTCCTGGTAACGGGAGGAATTATCTATCTCACTGCAGCGGAATGGCGCGATCGCCGCCGTCAGGAAAAGGAGAAACGCTCTCGTTAAGTTCTCAGGAACTAGGACATCGGTCCAGTTTTAGATAACGGGAACTGTTACCAGGTTTTCGGCCCTTGAATCTCATCCTGTACCGATGCTCTAGGGATTCCTCCAGGAGTCACCCTCTGATTCCAGACTCTGGAAGGAAGCGGGGAATTAAACCCCCCGCCTCCAACTGGAAGTCTCGATGCAGTTGAATTTATACTATTTCATCCCGAAAAACTTGGCCGAAAAACTCTCTTTTTATTTAGATGATACCCAAACCCGGGCTGGAAAATGGATTAACCTCATTTTGACCAGTCTGGTTTTATTATCTTCGGCAATATTTGTTATTGAAACTTATAACATACCCCCTCAGCTTACTTTAATTTTAGACAAGCTGAACACGTTTATTTTAATCATATTTTTTCTGGAATATATTATACGATTCTGGTCTGCAAAACAGAAAATACGTTACTTTTTCAGCCTATATTCACTGATTGATTTAATTGTAATTATCCCCCTATTTATCGGTGATTTTGGGATTAGTTATTTGCGGCTATTGCGATGGTTTAGGATTTTGCGGTTGCTGCGCTTTGTGGAAAGTCAAGTTTTTTTTGACAGTACCGAGGGTGAAGACCAATTAATTATTCGCCGGATTATCTTTACCCTGTTTACCATTGTTTTTGTTTACTCGGGGTTAATTTATCAAGTCGAACATCCCACAAATCCCGAGGCATTTCGCACGTTTATCGATGCGGTATATTTTTGCGTGGTTACGATGACAACGGTGGGATTTGGGGATGTGACGCCTTTATCTCAAGGCGGGCGATTACTGACGATTTTGATGATTATTTCTGGGATTGCTTTGATTCCGGGACAACTGGGGGCGTTAATTAAAGAATTAGTGAGAAATGCTAACCGGGTTGAAAGTCCTTGTGGAGGATGTGGATTGTCTCGTCACGATCGCGATGCTCAGTTTTGCAAGATTTGTGGCACTTCGTTAGAGTCATCGCCCTTGAATCCTTCGCGATCGCCAGATGCCGAAAGTTAAAACGGTGGGTGCATAGGTGGTCCACTTTTAATGAGGAAATGGCTAAATTTTTAGCACCAGCGGGGAGGATTGATTGAGGCAATTTGACGGGATTTTGGCGACATCACCCTAGGGGCGATCGCAGATAGACTGGAGCGATTCTGATCCATCCCTGATAAGAACATAGGTTGTCTCAATTGTCAAGCTTTTACAAAAATTAAAATTTAGGTCAAAATATGCTACAAATTGTTAAAGATTTTGGCTAAAATGCCAAAAAAATCAGGTCGCCAGAAACTACTGCTGAACCAAAATAGACTAACAACTCATCAGGAAGGCTAGAAGGGAGTATCTCGATCTGGACATTCGAGGGTCATCCTCTCAAAAAAGCATCTATATCTCAATTTTGAATGGGTTCGGCGAATGGTCGGGGTTTGCATCACTCTTTCCAGGCGGCACTATCATTCGGATGCGTGGGATCTGAGTACCACAGTCCAACTCGGTCTTCCTGCGATCGCAGTGCGGAACTTTTGAACCTGGAAAAAGACCAGTCAAAAGCCAGAAATCGGCGATCGCATCAAGGAACTTCACTCCACAACTCCGGAAACCCTATCTGCATTCCATACCAGGAGGATTCCCACCATGCAACATTCAGTCCATCAATCCCTCAAGGTGCAACCCAACCCCGCCCTCAATGGTAATCCCAAACCCAGCCGATTGGCATCCTCGAAGATCCCAACTGCCGTCCAGCAAAGCGAAGGCGTCTTATCCCAATTTGTGGAATATGTTCCGGCAGCAGTGGCAATGGTCGATCGCCAGATGTGCTATTTGGCTTGGTCGCGACGGTGGTACAGTGAATATGGTTCCGGCGATCGCACCTGTGCCATTGGGCGATCGCATTATGAACTCTTTCCCCATCTGGGCGAATCCTGGCAAAAGCGCTATCAACATTGTATAGAAACCGGAGAACCATTCTGCCATGAGGATTGTCTCATTAAACCCAATGGCCAACTCGAATGGGTTAAATGGGATATTCAACCCTGGATCGCCAATGATGGCGAAATTGGCGGGTTGATGTTGTCTGCCGAACTCCTCACCGAGCGCAAACAACTCGCCGACGCCTTACAACTCACTCAATTTGCAATGGATAAAGCGGCAGATGCCGTCCTCTGGATGACCCCTGATGCCCATTTTAGCTATGTTAATGAAGCCGCCTGTCAGTTACTCGGCTATACCCGAGAAGAGTTAAGCGCCCTAACCGTTTCTCAAATTGACCCCGCCTTTTCTCCTCCGATTTGGGCCGAACATTGGCGAGCGATCAAACAGTTTCGAACCTTTACCTTTGAATCCAATTATTTCACCCAGCAAAATCACTCAATTCCCGTAGAAGTCCGGGTCAACTATTTAACCTTTAATGGTCAAGAATATCACTGTGCTTTTGTGCGAAATATTAGCGAACGCAAACAAGCAGAATCCGACTTGCACAATGCTAATGAGCAACTCCAAGCTGTCTTAAATGCCGTTCCCGGTTTAGTCTCTTGGGTCAGTTCAGATTTACGCTATTTGGGAGTGAATCGCCATTTAGCCGCCGCCTTTCAAATGCCAGTCGATAGCTTTGCCGATCGCCCGGTGGGTTTTTTACAAACCAGCCCCAAATTCTCCGAGATGGTTCAGGACTTTTTTGCCAGTCCTGAACTCACCCAATCCACGGAAATCACCTTAGATTCCAAGGGAGAAACCCGCAGCTATTTAGTAGTTTCTCAGAAATATCACAAAGGAACCAAAGCCGTTTTTATCGGCATTGATATTAGCGATCGCAAACAAATGGAGGTGGCTTTACGCCGGAGTGAAACCCTATATCGCACCCTAGCAAAAAACTTTCCCAATGGGACAGTTTGCCTCTTTGATAGGGACCTACGTCACACCCTGGCAGAAGGAACCGAACTCCCCAAAGTCGGCTTATCTAAAGAATTAATCCAAGGCAAAACTCTCGCCGAAGCCTTCCCCTCAGACATTGCGAGGCTCTACGAAACCCTCTATCGCGATGCACTGGCTGGTAAGGAAAGCGTGACTGAAGTTCCCTTTGGCAGTCGTCTCTATCTCGCGCATACCTTACCCCTGAAAAATGAACAGGGAGAAACCATTGCCGGAATGATTATGACCCAAAATATTACCGAACGCAAACAAACCGAGGATGCCTTGCGCCGTTCGGAAGAACGATTTCGACAAAAAGCTCAAGAACTCAAACAAACCTTACAGGAATTAAAACAAACTCAAACCCAACTGATTCAAACGGAAAAAATGTCCAGTCTCGGCCAACTGGTGGCCGGAGTTGCTCACGAAATCAACAATCCCGTGAGCTTTATTTATGGAAATATCGCTCATGCTCGCCAATATGTCCGAGACCTTTTAGATCTGGTGGAACTGTATGGCAAAGAATATCCAGAACCCACTCCGACGATTCAACAGCATAGTGAAGGAATTGGCCTGAATTTTTTAATAGAAGATTTTCCCAAGCTGATGTCTTCCATGCAGGTGGGAGCCGATCGCATTCGGGAAGTGGTGCTATCTTTGCGAAACTTTTCCCGTCTGGATCAAGCTCAGAAAAAGTCGGTGAATATTCATGAAGGGATTGATAGCACCTTACTGATTTTACAAAATCGTCTCAAGGCCAAAGCCAGAATGCCAAGCATTGAAGTGATTAAGGAGTATGGGGAACTTCCTCCGATTGAATGTTATGCCGGACAACTGAATCAAGTGTTTATGAATTTACTGGGGAATGCGATCGATGTTTTAGAGGAAGAGGGGAAAGAACATCTCAAAATGCGGGGAAAAGTACCGAAACTGACCAACGGTTCTCCCGAAAATTTTACCCCCAGGATTTGCATTCGGACTGAACGAGTGGGTGACTATGCCGTAATCAGAATTGCAGATAATGGTCCAGGAATGACAATGGAGACAAAACAACATATTTTTGAACCGTTTTTTACAACAAAAGATCCGGGGAAAGGAACCGGATTGGGTTTGTCGATTAGTTATCAAATTGTGGTGGAAAAACATGGCGGCCAAATTGACTGTGAGTCATCTCCTGGATCGGGAACTGAGTTTATCATGACCTTACCCATTCCCTAATCTCGATTGCGGGATTGGATACGGGTGTGAAATTGAATCGCCTAGGGACACTGAGTTTCCGTGTCCCTACGGTTGACAAGCTGTTCTGAGTTGAGTTAATCAAGAGGGAAAAGTTTGCATAACGGGGTTCAGAGTGAACAAAATGACTCTCGTTGTTGCCTTTTAACAGGGGTTTTAAAAATTTTTTAAATTTTTATGAACAAAAAATAGATCGCCCTGTTCTTCTGATATCTTTGTAGTCATGCAATCGGAACAGGGAAGGGATGATTGAAGGAGTTACAAATATTCACAATAACTCAGAACTACCTCAAACGGAAGTCAAACCAATTTTCGGGAACTTTTGTGTCGGAGCAAACAACGGTTAATCGGAAACAAGTCCTAAACTATAAACGTGATGGGCGGGGAATGGGCAGAAAATGAAGATTCAGAAGGGAGAAAAAATGATGAGGGCAGGATTGGCCCTGGGATTAGTGGCGATCGCCGGGGGTGTGTTTGTCCTGGACCAGCAGGGTGGAGGACTGGGGTGGGGAGGCCAACTTGCCCAGACCCGAGGACAGTTCCCTGGGGCGGCGATCGCAGCCACTCCTCCGGGCTTCTGGGTCGTTTCAAGTCGTCCTGATTCTTTCCCCACTCGTGCCAGAGGGGTGACGGAACAACGCTTAGGAAAAGTCGGGGATATCACCCGAGTCGATGGTCCTCAAAGGGATCTGAAATTCATCAAACATGGATTATTCATTAACAACCCATTTACCCAATTTCAGAAATTAATCCGAGTTTTAAATTACTATTTGTTTTCAGAGAATTCCTCAATTTCAGCCAACTTAAAAGAGGAGACCCCTAGAGTTGGCGAACCGTCCAAACCTCACCAATCTCAAGATGTTTCCGAATCATCCCTCCTGGTGGTAATCAACCCCGGAGAAAACCTCCAAAAGCCCTATCAAATTGCCCTGTTAATCTTCATAAGTACCACCGGAACATTCCTGATGCTGCACTATATGAGTCTGAGAATGAAAACCCAGTTCAAAGGGCATCTCCCCGAGGAGGAAGCGTTGCCAGTCGCCTCAGACGGATTGTTGAGTCTACTCGATACCAACCCAGCCTTTAACTGTGCCATAAAACCCAATGGCACAGTTTTCTTTATGAATCAAGCCATGTTAGAGAGCGCCGGTTATACTCGTCCGGAAGCTTTGGGGATGAATTATCTGAAGACATTTATCCCCGAAGCTGACCGACCATTAGTCTCTCACACCTTTAAGCAACTCACCCAGCACAGTCAAACTCAACGAATCCAAAACCGCGTTCTCACAAAGCAGGGAGAAGAAATCTGGGTGGAGTGGTGTGTTCGGGCCGTGTTCACGGGCGATCGCCAGACATTAGACTATTGGATCGCCACCGGAATCGAGATTGAAGACCCTAGTCGAGTCGAAGCTCACACTCGTCTGTGGGAGAACATGACCCAAGCTGTGAGTGCAGCACCGGATTTTGAATCCGCCTTAAAAATCGCACTTTGTAGCCTCGGGGAAACCGTGGGATACTCTGCAGGGGAAGCCTGGGTTGCCAACCCCGAGGGAACCGCTTTAGACTGTTCTGGAGTGTACTACGCTGCACCGGGAACCTCTTACCCCAGGTGTAGTGCCTTGCGGTTAGAACTCAATCAGGGGTTACCCGGACGAGTCATGGCATCGGGAGAACCGGAATGGATTGCGGATCTCGCCGCAGAACCTGAGAAAGGGTTTCCCAGGGAGCACAGCGCGATCGCCTGCGGACTTATCAGTGCCTTGGGGATTCCGATTCTAGCCGATCGCCGGGTCCTGGCGGTGTTGGTCTTTTTTCAGTCAACCCCGGGGGAACTGGATCCGCGAATGCTGCCGCGCATCTCCTCAATGGCAATCCAAGTCGGGTCTGTCTTACATCGGTTACAGACCTTAAAGGCACTCCAGCAAGCTGAAGCCAACTATCGAAGTATTGTGGAAAATGCGGTAGAAGGAATTTTTCAGACGACCCTGGATGGACGGTATATGAATGGGAATCCAGCTTTGGCGGCGATTTATGGGTATGCTTCCATCCCGGAATTGATGGCGGATCTGTGCGATCGCTCCCATCAAATCTACGTTGATCCGCGCTGTCCAGAGGAGTTTATTCGCCTGTTACAGGAACAAGATGTGGTTTCAGGTTTTGAGGCCCAGGTTTATCGGGCTGATGGTACGATGATTTGGATTTCTCAAAATGCTCGTGCAGTGCGCGATGTTCGTGATCAATTGATGTATTATGAAGGGTCCGTGGTGAATATTACTGATCGAAAATGGACAGAGGCGCAACTACGATACAATGCCTCTCACGATGCACTCACCGGGTTATGGAACCGAGGCTTTTTTATGGATCGGTTGGTCAAAGCAGTCTCCCGCGCTCAGAGTGAAGCGGATTATGAGTTTGCGGTTCTGTTTATGGATTTGGATGACTTCAAGTTGGTAAATGATAGTTTAGGTCATTCCGTGGGCGATCGCTTGTTGATGACGATCGCGGGACGACTGGAACAATGTTTAGGTCCCAACGATACCCTCGCCCGGTTTGGGGGGGATGAATTTACCTTGTTGTTGGAAGATATTCCCCGGGTTGAAGATGCGATCGCCGTCGCACACCAAGTCCACGAAACCTTACGTCAGCCTTTTACCGTGGGAACTTACGAGGTGTTTGCTGGGATGAGTATTGGCATTGTTCATAGTACCGCCGGCGATCGGCGTCAGCCCGATTTTCTGCGGGATGCGGATATCGCCATGTATCGAGCCAAAGCCCGGGAAAAAGGCGGATATGTGGTGTTTGATACGACCATGCGTGAGGAAGCCATCCTGCGCTTGGAGTTGGAGACGGATCTGCGCTGGGCGATCGAACGCGGCGAGTTTCAAATGTTCTATCAGCCTATTGTGAGACTCTCTACGGGAGAAATTAGTGGATTTGAAGCCTTGATCCGCTGGGAGCATCCCCGCAAAGGATGGATTTCTCCCAATGTATTTATTCCCGTTGCCGAGGAAACTGGTGCGATCGAACGTATTGGCGAATGGGCGCTGATTCAAGCCTGTAGTCAGTTAAGAAGCTGGAAAAAGCAATTTCCCACCTATCCTTCCCTGAAAATGAGTGTGAATCTTTCCGGGAAACAACTGACTCAAAATTTGAGCGATCGCGTTGAGCAGATTCTCCAGGAAACCGGGGTCGATGGCTGGGATTTGAAATTAGAAATTACGGAAACCGCCCTAGTTGAAGACCCTGAAGGGGCGATCGCCATCCTGGATCGTCTCAAAGCCCTCGATATTCAGTTATGCATTGATGATTTTGGCACAGGTTACTCGTCTTTGAGTTATCTCCATCGCTTCCCCGTAGATGTTTTAAAAATCGACCGATCTTTTATTACCAAAATGTCCCCGCTCAATGACGATTCAGAAATTGTCAGAACCATTGTTACCCTGGCGCATACCCTAGGACTGGATGTGATTGCAGAAGGCATTGAAACCCTAGATTCTATGCATGAACTCGAACTCCTCCGCTGTAAATACGGTCAGGGCTACTTTTTTTCCGAACCCGTTAACGGTGAGGCGGCTGCACTCTTATTAACTCAGGGTCAGTTGAGTGACCTAGAAGTGAGCTAACATCCAGGCGGGGGTTTGCACCCCCGTCTGGTCGTGTCACAAGTGCTTTCGAGGCAGCTTGAACCCGATCCCCCGATGCACTTTAACATTAAACTCTGTGCCCTTGAGCTTGAAAGATTTTGGGCAAGTCTGAAGTTTTTCCGTTACAATAAATGCGAGCCTTTAGGGGAAATCTACGCAAGCGCGATCGCGCTTTTACTTGGGTGACATTCCATTTGATCGCCTTCTCAAAAAAAAGCGAATTTAGCGAATAGTAACTTTTCCATGAAACTAACATTTTTCAATTCAAGCTCACAATCCAATTCTTTCATTTCTAGAAAACGCTTCTGGTATATTGTCCC